>JARYMF010000008.1 GCA_029907255.1 Armatimonadota bacterium | reverse complement strand
GAGATTCCCGACCCCCTTGCACCTAAACCATCAGGCGTTTCAGTGATTTTTAGGGGTTCTGTATCCGTTGGAATTTTCATCGAGATACCCAATGCAACCCGCTCTGCCAAGATCACTGGTGTTCGCATCACGGCTGAAAAAGTTGCCGTAACGTTGAAAAACGATGGCAATATTCCCCTTAAAGTAAATGGCACGTTTGAGTTTTACAAACCTGGCGAACAGAATCCAGTTGCTACGGTGCAAATTGGCGGTGAACCACTGCTACCGGAGCCGGTGAATACATGCGAATTCAGCGCTCCCCTACCCAATCCTAACATACTACCGTCTGGCACATATAAAGTCAGAGTAATCATTGACGTTGGTCTTGACTACCTGATGGGAGCCGAGAAAGAACTACAAATCAACAGACCGGCAGACACCGATGGGAGGTAATGCCAACGATTCGAGCTTTTCTTTGCATTACCGCCATCATTGGCGTCATATGTTTTTTTTCACGTGCGGGCAGCCACGCTGAACGCTCATCATGGGAAGTGTTTTACGAAGAGACTGACCTAACTCAAGCAGCCTCTCCTATACCCGTAGCAGGGAGCGTACTTCTAAACTCCACGGGTATTGGCCCACCACTTGGTATTCATACCTCAGTTGAAGGGCAAAGTCTGCTACTTAGAAGTGTGGATGGCAGATTGTGGCAGTGGACTGACGGCGCCGGGGTACTGAGCTGTCGTGATGAAGTAACACCGCTAACCCTTCCCGCGATGAGACAGGGTTTTTGCTTATTTTTGGATCCCCATGCCATCGCAAAACTAAGCGGTCTCGTAGTTACAGTAGATTCTTCCAACAAGCGCGTCACCTTCAGCCGCCCTATATTGCCTATACCTGGACTAAACGAACAAAACGATATCGGCGACGGATGGCGAGCACTTATTATCCCAAAGCCTAGGACCCAACAAAAAAACATGCCCCAAATTACCAAGAATAAACCCTCCAGCATCAATCTACCTCCGACAAAGGAGAAGCTCAATATTGGCGTTGGCATTGGGCACGTGCAAGGCTTTGATTGGGGATTTGAACTGACGGCAAACGGCAAGGTTTGGGGTGGTGAGACAGACTTATGGGCGCTAGTTACCAAAGGAAACCAAGGTACACGGTTGCATAATAGCCATTTCAGATGGCTTGACAAAGAAGGTGGCCGTGGCTTTGAGGGAGGCGACTTGTATAGCGAGATATGGGGTCTAGTGAAAGGAATCCGCTACACTTGGGACGCCGGCGGCAGGTGGCCCTACCTTGGTGCTTATATGAAAACAGAAAAGACAACGAATCCCGAAGCAATAGTAACATACAGAGACGCCGTGCGTTTAAACGAATATGTGCAGCTCAATGGGGAAATAGCGACGGACGAATCGAGATACTTATCAGTTCGATGTGATAAGAATCCATTTGAAGTTTACGCATTCCTACGCCACTTGCCTTCTGGATTTGGTCATTCGTCGGGTATATTTGCATCTTTTCAAATCACACCAACCACATCTATTTTTTATGGTTATAGCTCCTCTACCGATGCCAACGACCAAGAGTCTTTATTCCGAACCCTCGGATTAAGGTTTCCTTTGTTGAAGCGCTGGGCTCTAACACTTGACCGCACAGAACACAAAGTTTTAAACCAGTCTTCAACAGGGCACGGCGTCGGAGTTACGATACCACTTTCAAACAAAGCAAACCTCTTTGTGCGCTACCAAGAAAACTCCTCCAAGGTAGACAGCCTTACGGGTCGAAATCTGGAAATTCACAATTCTGGCAGTAGCTTAATAAGCTCGCTCTCGATGCTGCTAAACCAAAGAGTGCATATTGACTATCAATTAACTAGGCACTCTCAAGGCGGCTGTGCAGCTAATCAGCAACAGCTCATCGCAAGCTTCAGGCTTTCCAAGCAGACCACCCTGCAGACCATAAGCGGATTTCCTAATTTAGCGGATTCTGATCTTCTAAGAGTTCGTCTAGACCATCAGCTTTCAAACGGATTATCTCTAATACTTGACTACGGCCGTTTAAGCCCTTACCAATTTGTAGATAACTTGCGTGGTAAGCGAGGTTTCCTCGTGATGCTCAAGAAGACCTGGCCTACATGGGTTCCAGCACGCGGCGGGGAAGTTGCGGGAACAGTCACCGATCAATTAGGACAACCGCTCGAGAACATCACAGTTCGCCTGGGTCCATATTCCGCCATAACTGACAAACATGGGCGTTATCTTTTTAAATGCGTTCCAACGGGAGCCTACCAAGCAACTGTTGCTGAAGAAAGTGTCCCAGCGGATTATAAACTCACTAGCGCCATACGGGATATTGCAGTCACACGGGAATCGAAGCAAGAATTGGATTTTCACCTTATACCCCTTGGTTGTGTATCAGGCCGAGTGTATCTAGACAAAAATGGCAACGGCAGATTTGACCTTGACGAAGGTTTGCCAGACATACCGGTATGCATTGCCGACCGTGCAACCGCTACAGGTCGGGATGGGGTATTTACTTTTTGCAATCTAGAACCTGGCCGCTATCGCATTCGAATCGCAGTAGAAGCTCTGCCAAAACGATATATTGTGCGTGGCAACGATAGCGTCGAAATCGAACTCAAACCTGATAAATGCGTAACCGATATTGAATTTACCCTTGACGAAAGGGGGAAGCTGGTGCACATCATGCCAGTAGAATGGCATACAGAATTGTAATGATTAGCATTTGTTCCTGTCAAAAACCAACCATAATACAAATTTCCGTTATGCTAAGCCTTGTGCTGAACATAATCATGCTAGGGAGCGTTAACGGCGACAGTGTCAACATAACTCTACCAGCTTCTATAAGTTTTTTAGTTATGAATGCTGAACTTCCTACAATTGGTACTCCAAATCCAACTATTGCCGAATTTAGTGATGCAATCCTTACACCAGGCTGTGGAATTCGCATGAGTATACAAGCCAATTCAGTGAATTTCACTCGTCCAGCTGAAGGCGGTGAATACATACCTGCATCAAAAATAAGCTGGACAACCAGCTCGGCGGTTAATGGAACAGGTTTTTCCGGCACTCTGAGCTCATCGTCATTCACCCCAGTATTTCAGGGAAATGCGGATGCTACATCCGGCAGTGTAGCCATTACTTGGACGCTTGCGGCGCCTGGTAGCAATATTCTCGCGGGCACTCATACGCTGACGACAACCTGGAAAATCGAATCACTTGCACCTTAAAGCTCCACATTGAGGATAAACTGGCGTCGAAACTCCAGCTACCTAGGTACTATCCACCGCGCAAAAGGATTACATTGACAACCTATAAAGCAAGAAAGCCCGCTAAAGCGGGCTTTGGAATCTTGGTAGCGGAGGGCGGACTCGAACCGCCGACGCACCGGGTATGAGCCGGTTCCTCTAACCAACTGAGGTACTCCGCCTTACGTTAGAATTTTAACATTTATTGAGGGGACAGTCAACGTTGCCATATTGAAATTTCACACTTTTTGCTAAGAGGCCGCTTCGGGCAGATCGCCAAAGATTGGCAGATACATACGCCAATGCTCGTTCCGCGCACCTTCAAGATATTTAGTCATGCTTATAAATGGCACATACCTTGGTCGACGCGGCTGTCGGATAAGTGTCATATTAGCTTCCTTAAGAGTTTTGTCGCCCTTCTTGCTATTGCACTTCCGACAACAGCAGACGAGGTTCTCCCACGTAGACTTGCCACCAAGTCGTTTTGGAATCACATGGTCGAGCGTAAGGTCATGGGACTGTTGACCGCAATACTGACAGGTATAGTTGTCACGAGCGAAAATACTTCTTCGCGATAATTTGAGCTCAGGTATAGGACGCTTCACATGATAGCGCAGCTTGACCACGGTCGGCGAGTCAAACGATCCGTTGAGAGTTGTTATAACCTTCGAGTTCGTGTGAAGAACCTCAGCTTTCCCAAGGTAAACAAGAACAATCGCCCGCCTTAGGTTACAAACATTCAGCGGCTCATAATCATTATTTAGAACTAATACCTCGTGACTCATAGCTGCTATTCCATTCAATTGCTTGAAAAGCCAACAGGAACTTTCAAACGAAAAAACCCGCTTAATGCATAGCACAAGCGGGTTCACGTGCAGACATACTCAAGGACTGATTTACGGTATTTCGACAAATTGTCCTCGACAAGCTTCAATCGGCGGCTTCGAATGCCGCTGATTGCGCTGGTGCAAACCACACCTTCTTTTACTAAACAATAATTGGTTTGGTTGTGAACTCCAAACTGCACGCGAAAAGCTCCTTTGCGACTTTCTAGCTTAATTATACCTGCCTTTGCTTCATTTGTCAACTATAATTGCAGGAAGCATAAACGGTAAGATTTCACAAGAAAGTCTTAAAATATCTAAACGTGCCCTGAAATGATGAAATATATTTTTTTCAATAATAGCCACCCCTAGCCAAGTTTGCTTTGTTGCTATGCGTCACCGATAACCCAACAGCTTCAACATCGTCTATCAGCAGCACCAAAACGCCACTTAGGAACCTAGTGTGATTAAATTCCGTAGTAATACTAGAGCTTAAACTAACGCTAGTGAAAAACCAAGGGGTAGCTGCTATATACAAGGGCGCCACTTGCCTTGACACTATATCAGCTCTTCTGTATACTGAGCCACGGCAGCATTCGCTGCCGTTTTTATGGAACCACTCGGAGGTAATGCATGGGAGTTGCAATCAAAATTGAGGGCTACACCAAAACCTACCGCCTTTATATGCCAAAACGCCTTGTCAACGCAGTTGAAAACTTAAACCTAGAGGTTTACGAAGGCGAAATATTTGGCTTTCTAGGCCCCAATGGCGCAGGAAAGACAACTACAATCAAAATGCTTCTTGGTCTCACGTACCCTACAGCCGGGCAAGCATTCGTACTAGGAAAGCCTGCAGGAGATATTGAGACAAAAAAAGAAATAAGCTACCTGCCGGAGAGCCCCTATTTCTACGAATACATGACGGGGCAAGAGGTTCTCGACTTCTATGGCAGGTTATTCGGCCTCGATGCTGATACGCGAAAACGCCGGGTTGAAGAACTCCTCAAAACAGTAGGGCTTTACGCAGATAGGTTCAAACCCTTAAGCCAATATTCAAAAGGCATGCTTCAAAGAATTGGTATAGCCCAAGCACTTGTAAATGACCCCAAGCTACTCTTCTTTGACGAGCCTACATCAGGTCTTGACCCAATTGCACATATGGACATCCGAGACCTGATTTTGAAACTTAAAGAACAAGGAAAGACAGTCTTCCTAAGCTCGCACCAGCTCTCAGATGTCGAGATGGTCTGCGATCGCATCTCAATACTAAACAGAGGCAGGTTGCTCAAAATCGGATATCTTAAAGACCTTCTAGCCCATGGGAAAGTAGAAATTACTGCTCAAGGATTAGGCGAGCAAGCACTCGCAAAGCTACGCGAGGCATATCCGACTTTGCAAACTAACAATGGTTCGATAGTTGTACATGAAGAAGCAGGGCCGAAAGTTGACGACGCCATAGACATGATTCGGCAAATGAATGGTCGGATAATCTCCGTAATTCCGCAGCGTAGGACTCTTGAAGACCTTTTCGTCGAAACAATCAGGGAGGAACGCAGATGAGCATAATGGTTATTGCAAAGGCCACATTTGGAGAAGCATGGAGAAAAAAGATCCTAAACATATTCTTACTGGTGGCCATTGCCCTAATCGCTTTCTCGGTATCATTCGCGTTTTTCTCCGAGCGCGAAGAGATGATAATCATAAAGAGCATGGGACTAGGCGTTATCGCCATCGCTGGCATGTTTATCGCCGTCGTCATGGGCATCAATCTGATTCCGTCGGAGATAGACAAGCGCACTATTTACACGATTTTGTCAAAGCCTGTTAAGCGGCATGAGTTCTTGTTGGGAAAATTCGTCGGCGGTGTTTTGACGCTTTTGGTAAACTTGTCATTGATGACTGTCGTCTTTATGGCGATGGTCGCCTGGAAGATGGGATGGCATGTAGAATGGGCATTGCTCAAAGGCATTCTTATGATATTCTTCCAGGTATTTCTCCTAACATCGTTGGCGATTCTGTTTTCCGTTTTCACAACCCCTGTCGTAAACTTTTTCCTAACATCGGCGATGTATATAATTGGCAGTCTTTCCTCAGTAACACTCTCCCTGAGCAGACTACCTGAGAAAGCGTTAATCGTGAGATGGTTCTTCGCCTTTCTGCATTACGTAGTGCCGAACTTTGCAAACTTCTTCACCCAAAATCCTTTAATCCACCCAGAAGTAGTAATAAAAAACGAACTAACGTACTATGTTGAAAACATTTTATATGCAATCGTATATGCCTCGGTTGTATTAATAATCGCCATACTACTTTTTGAGAGGCGGGAGGTGTGATGACCAAGTGAAGCCAAGCACTAAAATCATCCTCATATGCATTGTCATCATACTTCTGCCTGTAATCGTTAAGCTGCAAATGGTCATAGACCCCCAACGTGCACAATTCCAACCTGGTCGGGGTGTTGCTTCCGTAGTTACCGAATTTGGGTCGAACCCCGTTGTTCTTCCAAGCCAATTTGTATTCGGAACGGTTATTGGCTTCCGCGAAGTCGTAGCAGGACTCCTTTGGGTTCGCGCGAATGACTTCTTTCATACTGGCAATTATGATGCAATTGTTCCACTTAGCCGAATGATTACCTGGCTTGACCCTCATCAGCTTGTTGTATATTCGGTTGGGGCATGGCACTTGGCTTATAACTTTGTAGATTTTGAAGAGCGTGCAGATAGAAGATATCTTTACCCCGGTATGAAGTTCTTGCTTGAAGGAATTCAAAACAATTCCGAGCTCTGGGATCTTTATTTCGAAATGGGCTTTACGATGTACTTTTTGAAAGTTCTCAACTATGACGAAGCGGCATATTGGCTAAAGCAAGCGCAGGAACGCGGGGCACCCGGGCGCGTCCAAAGATGCGTGGCGCACGCACTTGAAAGGGCCGGAAGGATAGATGAAAGCATTGCTCAATGGAAGCATTGCATAGCCGACGCCAAGCGCAGGCTTAAAAAAAATCCAAACGACCCTGACGCATCGTATGATCTAGCTATTTCAAAGAGGAACTACGATAGAATAGTAATCCAACAAATGGAGCGCAGCAAGCTAGCCAACCATCCATTAGCTGTAAACTTTGAGGCGACATTCCGGCGGCTTGGCCCCAAACAGTTTCTCATAAGCGGGCACACGAACCTCCCGGATGGCGCACGAGTGGAAGTCACGTTAACCGATTTCGGCTACAAAGAACCAACCCTAGAAGAGGCAAGCTGGCAAGTTGATCCAAACCAAACCCTTGTTTACGACACCGGAATCCACGGCATAGTCGTGCGTGGCGGAAAATTCTCGCGCGAATATGACTTAAGCAAAGACCCAAAGCAATATCCGCTAAAAGCCAGTAAATACAAACTTAGCATTTTCTTCAATCCACGCAACGCCGCACGCGATATACAAGACATAGTAGGTTGGAGCGGCGAAGGAATTGTTGTAAAGAATTACCCCGACAACTCGGTCAAGGGCCTCCGAAAAATAAAGAAAGTCATTATCCTAAAGCGCGAAGATATAATCTAGCAGGCTGGTAATATTAAGAACGACCTGGTATAATTATTAAAGTGTTTGATCGTGCTAGACGGGGAGCTAGCGGTGCCCTGTACCCGCAATCCGCTATAGCGGGGTCGAATTCCTGCTCGAGGTCTGGCACTTTGAGGTTCGGCCGCCGCAAGCGGCGTTGATGGCCGGGTCCTGCGCAACGGCCGGCTTATGAACCCCGTCAGGTCCGGAAGGAAGCAGCGGTAAGTAAGTTCGCCCGTGTGCCGCAGGGTTTCCTGGCCGGAGTTGGCTACGTGCGGTATCACTTGGGGTGCCTTATCGAAAGCAGGTGCACGATCAAACAAGTTTGGTAATTTGCTTTGCAGTATCCCCAACAAGGATACTGCTATTTTCGTGTCAACTAAGAAACATGGCATACGTCTCACTCTATAGAAAATACAGGTCGCAAACTTTCGAAGAGGTAATGGGGCAGGAGCACATTACCAGGACCCTTCAGAACGCCATCAAACTCGGGAAGATTGGACACGCATATTTATTTTGCGGGACAAGGGGCACTGGGAAGACCACAACAGCTCGCCTGCTTGCCAAGGCTCTCAATTGTGAGAAGGGACCAACTCCAAATCCTTGCAACGAATGTGCCGCATGCAAAAGCATAAATGAGGGAACAGCAATCGATATTATCGAGATGGATGCTGCTTCCAATCGTGGAGTTGACGATGTTGCAAAGATTCGCGAGAACGTAAAATTTCCTCCGATGGCTCTTCGCTACAAGGTTTTTATCATCGATGAGGCACACCAGCTTTCAGGTGACGCAAAAGATGCATTCCTTAAAACATTAGAAGAGCCTCCATCCTATGTCATTTTTGTCCTTGCGACTACCGAGCCCCATAAAATACCGATTACCATCAGATCTAGATGTCAGCAATTTGACTTCCGACGCGGGTCAATTGCAGATATCCGAGCTCGGCTTGCTTATGTAGCAAATAGCGAAGGCATCAAAGCTGAAGATGCAGCCCTTGACCTGATTGCCCTAAATGCAGATGGTTCGTGGCGAGATGGATTAAGCCTAATGGAACAAGTGCTTGCCTATACGGATGGCGAGCTCCGAGTAGATGACGTCTACAAAGTTCTTGGCACGGTTACCCAAGATTTCCTATTCCGAATGGCCGATGTCATCGCCGAAGGAGATGAGCCTGGGGCATTCGAAATGGCAGCGGAGGCAGTGGCATCTGGAAAAGACCTGCGCCAACTTCTCCGCTCTCTTGCTGAGCACTTTCGAAACCTTCTATTCGCTTCAGTAACAAAGGACCAGTATGTGCTCGGCACAAGCAAGGAAGCATCAGAAAAGTTGGCTCAGCAAGCAGCAAAATTCAAAAAGCCCGAATTGATAAGCCTTGTGGAGACATTCTCAGAAGCCGAGCGTGAAGCCCGCTTAAGCGACCAGCACCGTCTCATCACCGAGATGGCTTTTCTAAAAGCAATCAGAATCGCCAATCCTCAGCAAGCTAGAATAGCTGTTCCTGTCCCTGCGCCGAGCGAACCATCCACCCAAACGGCATCACAGCCCGATAGGCGTGAAAAGCCAACATCGGCTCAGCTTGAAATTCGACAAGCAAGACCTGTATCTTCGGCAAAACAAGCAACCGACGAGAAAAAAATACCAGAATTTGATACAATATTGGAAAAATGGAACCAGGTTCTCCAACACATTCGGAGCATAAGTCTGCCGGCGCACGTCCTCTTCAGTGAAAGCAAACCGGTAGCGATACGTGGAAATGCTCTTGTCTTGCACTTTAAACACGAAGGGCACTGCGTATTAATAATGAACGAGAAGGAGAAGCCTGACATTCCATCAAAACGGCGTGTGTTCCAAATGGCTTTTGAACGAGTTTTTGGGACACCGAACATTCCGATAATTTGCGAGACAGCGTCCGAACAAGCGGCTCCTCGGCGGACAATCCCAAAGCCAGAGGAAGAGGAAGACCTGCCGGACCCATTCCAAGAGCCAGCTGCAGCTACTGATGACAACGAAACACTCCGCAGTGTGCTCGATATGTTTGAAGGAGAGCTTGTGGACGACTAACAGGTTTCCTGGAATTTTAGGAGGATACGATGAGCAATCCATTCGCCAACCTAGGGGGACTAGGAAACCTAGGCGGCATGATGAAGCAAATAAAAAAGCTATATGAAGATATCGAAAGAGCCGCTGAGGAACTCAACGAAGAGAGAGTCGAAGCCACATCAGGCGGCGGCATGGTAAAAGTGGTCGCAACTGGAAAGGGCGAAATTGTAGAAGTAAAGATCGACCCTAAAGTTGTAGACCCCGACGACGTTGAGATGCTAGAGGATCTCGTCACAAGCGCCGTCAGAGAGGCGATAAGCAAAGCAAACGAAATAAAAGCGAAAAAGATGGAGGCGGTCACGGGGGGCTTGCCCATTCCAGGCATCATGTAAAACAAAGAGGCCATAGTCTAAATTTGCAATACTCTGTTTTCTGATTTGTTGGTTGAGTAAATAATGTACTACGCAAAACCGCTAGCTAAATTGGTAGGTGCTCTTGAAAAGCTGCCGGGCATAGGACCGAAGTCAGCGCAAAGGCTTGCATTTTACATTCTACAGGCTCCGCCCGACGAAGTCGCTACTCTAGCAGAAGCTATCAAAGAAGTCAAGGAACGTATTACCCAGTGCAAAATATGCTGTAACTTCGCAGATGAAGATATCTGCGATATATGCCGAAGCGACAAGAGAGACAAAACAACTATTTGTGTGGTTGCTGAACCGCGCGATGTCATCGCTATGGAGAAAACAAACGAATTTCGGGGGACTTATCACGTCCTTCAAGGTCTTATTTCGCCAATGGACGGCATTGGCCCCGAGATGCTTCGAATCCGCGAGCTTCAGCAACGGGTCATAGAAAACAACGTTAAAGAAATTATCTTGGCGACAAACCCAACCATCGAGGGTGATACGACAGCAATGTACTTGGCTGGCATCCTAAAACCCATGGGTGTAAAGGTAACCAGAATTGCCCACGGCATGCCGGTTGGAGGTGATTTGGATTACGCAGACCAAGCAACGCTTATTCGCGCCCTCGAGTGGAGACGGGAAATGTAAGATAACAAGTAACGAGTGACGAGTAATCGGCTAATGCCTCACACAATTCGAGGAAAATGCTTCCTTACCCGTCACCCGTCGCTTGTTACAAATAAAAGGGAGGCATCTAAAAATGTCAAAGCTAACCGAGATACGGTGGCACGGCCGAGGTGGGCAAGGTGCCAAAACGGCTGCGCTACTGTTTGGAGAAGCCGTGCTCGGACAAGGAAAATACATGCAAGCATTCCCCGAGTATGGCCCTGAAAGGATGGGAGCACCCGTCCAATCGTTCAACCGAATCAGCGACCAGCCTATCACCTTGCACTGCCACGTCACGTCGCCCGATATCGTAGTTGTGCTCGACCCAACTCTTATCGGCAACATAGACGTGACGCAGGGGCTACCAGAAAACGGAATAATACTGATTAACAGCAGCCTACCGGCTTCCAAGTTTCGTGAGATGCTGAAGCTTAATGGACAAAAGGTTTACACAGTTGATGCTTCAAAAATTGCTCGCGAAACGATCGGTAGGGATATACCCAACACACCGATGATGGGCGCACTTGTAAAAGTTACAGGCCTACTAGACTTTGAAGAAATGCTCAAAGACACACGCAAAAAACTGGAGAAGAAATTCCGCTCAAGGCCTGAAATCATTGAGGGAAATATCAAAGCAATCCAGCGAGCATATGACGAAGTGACGGAAGGTTAGGAGGATAAAATTGGCTACGATTACCAAAGAAAGAATAGCCCTTACGGGCAACGAAGCAGCGGCAATGGCTATGAAGCAGATTAACCCCGATGTGGTTGCTGCTTATCCCATTACTCCGCAAACCGAAGTCATGCAGATATTCGCCAGCTATGTTGCCGATGGACTGGTTAACACTGAGCTAATTACCGTGGAGAGCGAACATAGCGCCATGAGTGCAACAATTGGTGCGGCAACCGCAGGCACTCGCACAATGACTGCTACTTCATCGCAAGGCTTAGCATTAATGTGGGAGATGCTGTATATAGCATCAGGCTTGAGACTACCAATTGTAATGCCAATGGTTAATAGAGCATTAAGCGCTCCTATTAATATTCACTGCGACCATAGCGATTCCATGGGAGCACGCGACTCTGGTTGGATACAGATATTCTCAGAAAATGCACAAGAAGTCTACGACAACCTGTTTCAGGCGGTCAGAATTGCCGAGCATGACGATATACAACTTCCAGTAATGGTCAACTACGATGGCTTTATCATCAGCCATGGGATGGAACCGGTCGAAGTTTACGACGACAAAGACATCAGAGAATTTATCGGCGAATACAAACCGAAGTATGCATTGCTCGATGTGGAACATCCAATTACCGTAGGCTCGCTAGACTTCACTGACTATTACTTCGAGCACAAACGCTCCCAGGCTGAGCCGATGTTCCATGCTCTTCCAATCATTGAAAAAATCGGCGAAGAATTTGGAGAGAAGTTTGGCAGAAAGTATGGCTTATTTGAAGAGTACTACATGGATGACGCAGAGCTGGCAATCGTTGTCCTTGGCTCCACCGCTGGCACAGCGAAGGTCGTTATTAACGAACTGCGCGAGAAGGGCATGAAAGCAGGAATGCTCAAGCTCCGCGTGTTCCGGCCATTCCCTGAGAAGCAGATAGCCGAAATATTGTGCAGAATGAAGGCGGTTGCAGTTCTTGACCGTTCGGACGCCATGGCTGGAACCGGCGGCCCACTTTATGCCGAGATTCGCTCTGCACTCTATGATTGTGAAAAACGTCCTCTGGTTGTGAACTATGTTTACGGGCTAGGTGGCCGAGACATTAACCTCAGCCACATAGCCTCTGTCTATGAGGAACTTGAAGCAATCTCCAAGAATGGCAAGCGCCCCTACAAGGCAATTAACTACCTTGGAGTACGTGAGTAAAGGAGAAAAAATGGCAAATCTAAAAGAACTAGCAAAAAAAGGTGAATTGCTTTCTGGTGGGCATCGCGCGTGCGCCGGATGCACATTCCCTACAATAATACGTCAGGCTTTGGCTGCGACGGATACCCCAGTGGTAGTTGGCGCAGCAACGGGATGTATGTCAGTAGCAACAACCATTTTTCCGTTTAGCGCCTGGAGAGTACCCTTCATTCACAGTGCGTTCGAAAATGTGGCGGCAACAATAAGCGGCGTGGAAGCGGCCTACAGATCACTAAAGAAACAAGGGAAGCTTGACAAAGAAATTCGCTTCATTGCATTCGGCGGCGATGGTGGAACGTATGACATTGGGCTACAGTCGCTATCAGGAGCAATGGAACGCGGACATAGGATGCTTTACATTTGCTATAACAACGAGGCTTACATGAACACAGGTATTCAGCGATCTAGCGCAACGCCCTTGGGTGCGGAAACAACCACATCACCCGTTGGCAAAGCATCCTATGGAAAGAAACAAAGAAGCAAAGACTTGACTGCAATAATGGTTGCACACAACATTCCATATTGCGCCCAGGCTTCGCCAAGTCATTGGAACGACTTTGTTACTAAAGTTCAAAAAGCCCTCAATACGGATGGTCCAACATTTATTAATGTCTTGTCTCCATGTCGTCTTGGATGGGCTTTCCCGCCAGAAAAGGCAATACAGATTGCACGCGACGCGGTAAATTCATGCTACTGGCCTTTATATGAAGTTGAGAATGGAAAATACAGGCTCACCTACAAGCCAAAGGAAAAGCTGCCAATCACAGAGTTCCTAAAAGAGCAGACAAAATTCCGTCATCTTATGAAGCCGGAGAACCAATGGATTATTGAAGAAATCCAGAAAGAGGTTGATACCCAATGGGAAAGGCTGCTCAAGATGGCTGAAAGCGAGTGAGCCAAATCAAGGGGTGATAGGTTATGACGGATGTTCAAAAATCCACATGGCGGACAAAAGTTGGCCTGGCAGAGATGCTAAAAGGCGGCGTTATTATGGATGTAACTAACGCCGAGCAAGCTAAAATTGCCGAAGAAGCCGGCGCAGTTGCAGTTATGGCACTTGAGAGAGTTCCAGCCGACATCCGCCGTGAGGGCGGTGTGGCGCGAATGGCCGACCCCATTAAAATTAAAGAAATCATGGATGCTGTTACCATACCAGTAATGGCAAAAGTGAGGATTGGCCACTTCGTTGAAGCACAGATTCTGGAGGCGCTTGGTGTAGATTACATTGACGAGAGCGAAGTGCTCACGCCGGCTGACGAAATGCACCATATTGATAAGCATCAGTTCAAAGTGCCTTTTGTCTGTGGGTGCCGTGATCTTGCAGAAGCCCTAAGGCGCATCGGCGAAGGGGCGGCAATGATTCGCACCAAGGGTGAAGCTGGCTCTGGAAACATTGTAGAGGCAGTCAGGCACATGCGGTCAGTAATGTCGGAAATCCGCCGGCTACAATCCATGCGCCGTGATGAGATTATGGCATACTCAAAGAGTATGAATGCACCATACGAATTGGTGCTTGAGGTTGCGGAAACAGGCAAGCTCCCTGTACCAAACTTCTCGGCTGGAGGTATAGCAACCCCTGCAGATGCAGCGCTCATGATGCAGCTCGGCGCAGAAGCCATTTTTGTCGGCTCGGGCATTTTTAAGTCAGAAGATCCTGTGAAGCGTGCCAAGGCAATTGTAGACGCAACGACCTACTATGACAAACCCGAGATTCTTGCCGAACTTTCCATGGGCCTAGGCAGCGCAATGCCCGGTCTCGACATTCGGCAGATTCCAGAGAACGAACTCCTTTCAGTTCGAGGTTGGTAGGAGTTGGGTAAAACGCTAACAATCGGTGTCCTCGCACTCCAGGGGGCTTTTCAAAAACATATTGATACCATTAAATTATGCGGCGAGCAGGCAATACCTGTGCGAACGCATGAAGAGCTCGACTCCGTTCAGGGGCTAATAATCCCCGGCGGCGAAAGCACCACCATAGGCAAACTCCTCGCCCGGTATAATCTCGATAAGAAGATTATCGAGGCTACCGGGCGGGGTATGCCAATTTTTGGAACTTGCGCTGGTCTGATATTGCTTGCGAAAGAAATCGTCGGTAGCGATCAACATAGGTTAGGACTGCTCGATGTAACAGTTCTTCGCAATGCATTTGGGCGACAGGTGGACAGCTTTGAAGTGGATTTGGATATCGAAGCACTCGGCAAACCGCCATTCCGTGCAATCTTCATTCGCGCCCCATATGTCGAGAAAGCAAATCCCGGCGTGGAGGTACTTGCGCGATGCAACGAAAAGATTGTTTTTGTAAAGCAAAAAAACCTTCTGGGGGCAGCCTTCCACCCCGAGCTGACCACCGACACCAGGATTCACGAATATTTCATACGTATGGTGCAAGAATCACAGCAGTAGTACCTTTGCCCAAACGAATCCCCTATGTCACTATTGCCGCCATTATCCTTTTATTCTCTGCAGGAATAAATGGAGCAGTTGGTGACGATTTACATCTCATTTGGAAACGACCAATAAAGCCCCCAGTTTCTCTTACAATTGCGCCGGGCGGCAACTATTTCGGCACAGTGGATACCGAAGGAAATGTTCGCTTCTACGATAAAAATGCAAGGCTGATATGGCAAAAGAAAATCGAAGGCGCAACCGATGCCCTTATAGCTCAAAATGGTAGTAGTCTATTAGTATTTACAAAACTTGATCCGACTCGTACAACCGTTCACTATTTTCGACTCAATAACAATTTATACTGGAGGCATGATGTTTCCGGCAGCATATGGTCGGCTGCTGTCTCTCCTAATGGAGACTATGTGGCTGTTGGAACAGGCAAATGTTATCTTTACCTTTACCCACCCTACCCAATCCGTCCGCGGTGGAGGCGATGGCGGCTGGAAGGCATCGTTCATTCGCTAACATTCACTCCTGATAGTCAGCGAATAGTTGCGGGAACTTGGCAAAAATCTACAATCGCATGCTATGACCTCAAAAGTAAGCTACTATGGCGATATGGACATTATAATGACCGCCAGTATGACCT
The DNA here is from genome assembly GCA_029907255.1 of Armatimonadota bacterium. Lineage (NCBI taxonomy): Bacteria > Bacillati > Armatimonadota > Armatimonadota bacterium. The sequence continues at coordinate 149,065 of JARYMF010000008.1, read as the reverse complement.
TCAAGTGAGTGCCGATGGAAACACTATCTTAGGGGTTCAACCTGGCTCACAGCATAGACCTGTGACAGAGGTATGCCTATGGAATACGCAAGGCCGCCTGCTTTGGCGGCAGAAAGTTGAGGGATTTGAGCCGTTTGCCCGTGTATCCCCTCGAAGCCAGTATGTTGCGATAAGCTTTACAAAATATTTGAGTCGCTCGCGTTCGCACATGCTAGAACGAAAAATTAAGGTATACAGTGCAAAAGGAAACCTTCTCTGGGAAAAGGGAGGGCTATTTTTCAGCCCACGGCTTGTAGCCATTTCGCCCACAGGCTCATCGGTCATTGCATCTGACGGAAAGTCCAGCCTTTACAATATACAAAGCGATGGAAAGATTCGCTCGAAGCTTACCCTTGGTGGTGTTATTCGAACTTGCATCCCTTCTAATGACTGTCGTCAAATCCTCATCTACTGTGGCGACGGATGGCTCTACCTCGTAGGAGTAAGGTAGTCTCTCCTATTTTATCAAGTGCTTTCTGTAATATTCCACCTACACAAAACAATGAAATGCGGGCAAAGCAGTCTCACGCCACGATTTCTCACTTTTATAAAAGCTCACGCAAGCAGGGACTCGTAGACTGCCAACACTTTTGTTGCCATTTCAGCTGGGGTAAAACGAGCAGAATTTCGAACCGCCGAGACGGAAAAACGCTTATACAACTGCTCATCAATAAGTAATAGCTCTATTTTCTCTGCAAAGTCTTCCACATCGTTTTCAGTAAGCAAGCCCTCTTCTCCGTCATTTATCATTTCCGGAATTCCACCTGCTCGAACAGCCACACAAGGAAGCCCTGCAGCAAGAGCCTCGCATAGCACTAGCCCCTGCGTTTCCGTCGTTGAAGGAAATACAAAAATGTCGCCTGCCGAATAATATTTCGCCACTTCACACCTTGGCATTGCGCCGGCAAATACGACACGGTCAGATGATTTTAGGGATGCAGCAATCTGCTTGGCTTGGGACTCATATGGCCCGCCACCAACAATTAGTAAGTAAAGATCACTATACCTCTGAGCAAGCTTATCGAAAGATTCAAAAATCAACTGTAGGTTTTTCTCCTTAGCAAGCCTTCCAACATAGATAAGCACACGAGCATCTTCAGGAATTCCCAGTTTTTGGCGGATTTGCACCCTTACTTTGGAATCCATCGTCGTATCAAGGGCATTGCCTGTTGGAATAATATATATCGGGGCCTGCACACCAAAGCCTCGAAGCATCTCCATCATTTGTTTTGAAGGAACAATCACCACGTTGCACTGATTGTAGTATCTTCGCATCAAGTTTATTATGAACAATCGCTTTGCCTTCTGAGGAGCAAGCGGAAAGTAATGTACATATTCCGTATATTGCGTATGGCAAGTTGAGACGCAGGGAATTCCCATCTGCTTTGCCAATTTAAGACCCACTTGGCCGAGCATCCAAGGTGTATGCGTATGAATAATATCTGGCTTAAGCTCACGAATCTTTTCTGGAATTCGATTAAACCACGGGATTGGCACTGGGTAGGTTGGGTCTATCCAGGTCCGTATTGCAGGAACACGAAAAACATGCGGGTCTGAGTCCTTGTAGCCGCGATAGGAAGAAGTCACAATGTAAATCTCATGCCCACGTGCTCTTAGCTCCTTTGCTAGCGTTCCAACAGAAACGGCGACCCCATTTAACAAAGGCTCATAGCTCTCACTGAAGATGAAAACCCTCATGCGCAGGCATCCTCCAGCCTGAGCTTGTCTCCGATGGAAACACTGCCTGCACCTGCAGGAAGTTCAATTACATAGGAAGCGCCGTTACATCTTGGTAGAATGTGCCAAGGAGGTACGTTAACGTCCACTCTCAGCACGCGAAGCTCGCGGTCAGCGTAAATTATATCGATTGGGAATCGCATGAAGAAAGTGTGGACTTGACAACATCCGTGCATCAGCAATCCTGAATTTTTTGCCAGAGACCTGCGGCCCATCAATCCGATTAAACGTGAAAGAAAGCCTCTTGCTGATTCAACTCTCTCAGCGACTACTGCGCCATCGGCGTTTGTAATTTTCATAAAGCGACCAAGGTGTTTCAATCTTAATTTTATGCTAGCCGAGATTCCATATAAATGTTTACCAACAGAGCTTAAATTTCCTAAACTTTGCCACCGCTAATCTTCATTTCCAGAAACCTTGCGCGACTCCAAAAACTCCAGCACGTCAGACAGCTTAAAGCGTCGCTGGTTGCCTCCTGTGCGAATATGCTTTAAGATCCCTTTGTTTGTGTAGCGTCGAACGGTCGTTGGACAACAGTTCAGCAAACGAGCTGTTTCCTCAAGCGTAAGTTCAGGATCTAGCAGACGTTCGAGAAGCTGTTCACGCGTTTCTTTGAAAGGCTTGTATGAACGCTGTGCCACTTCTTCGCCAGTCAAGGTAAGATTCGCCATTGCATTTAGTCTTGATTTCGCTGCAATCTTAGTTTTGGGCAGTATTGGCGCAGAAGCATTTGTCTCTGTATATTCTTCCTTAGTAAGTTTAGCTTTAACGCCCTCCACGGCAGGAGCGGTATGGTTTTTATCATTCTCAAGCCCCTCGCTTTTCGCTTCCTTCAGCGCCTGCTCTTGGCGTTCAAGGTACCTTGTCCATTCCTCAAGGCTACGCATATAATCTCAACCCCCCGGTCATACTATAAGCATTGCGTCGCCAAAGCTGAGAAATCTATACTTCAGCCTTTTTGCTTCCTCGTATGCTCGCATTATATTGTCTCGCCCTGCAAAAGCTGAGACAAGTATTAAAAGTGTAGACCTAGGCATGTGAAAGTTTGTTATCAACCCATCAATAACCTTAAACTCATAACCAGGAATGATATAAAGCCCTGTCTCACCCTCCATGGGTTGGATTTTTCGTCTGCCCACAGCCGCACTTTCAAGCGCCCTTGCGGTAGTCGTCCCAACTGCAATTATGCGCCCCTTGGCTGAATTTACCATCTCTGCAGCTTTTGGAGAGACGGAAATCATCTCGCTATGCATCGGATGTTCGGCAATCAGCTCAGTCTTTACCGGTCGAAACGTTGCAACGCCAACATTGAGAGTTACGAACGCTATTTCGACCCCCTTCTCGCGTATCTTCGATATAAGCCGCGGTGTAAAATGGAGACCTGCGGTTGGCGCTGCCGCCGAACCCGGAACCTGCGCGTAAACTGTCTGATATCTTTCTGCTAACCTAAGCCCCTTTTTTATATATGGCGGCAGAGGTACTTCTCCAATCCGCTCGATTGCCTCTCTCACCTCCGGCGCATCGCCAAAATCAAGGATGCGGCCACCTTCCTTTGTCCGGGCAATCACTTCGGCGCTCAAATTATCGCCAAAGTTTACAACCGTGCCAGGCTCAACGCGTCTACCAGGTTTGACTAATGCCTCCCACTTATTTGGGCCGACCTCGTGTAGCAAAAGAACCTCGACCTTGCCGCCTGTTGGCTTAACTCCCCTGAGCCGCTTAGCAGTTACCCTCGTGTTGTTCATCACCAGAAGGTCGCCAGGATTAAGGTACTCAGGAAGATCATAAAAATGTCGGTGTTCGATGCGGCCCGTTTTGCGAAATAATACGAGCAGCCTTGATTTATCCCTCTCCGGCAGGGGCTCCTGAGCGATAAGCTCGGGCGGTAGGTCATAATCAAACTCGCTTATCCGCATGGTCCTGCTACACTTATTTTCTGCTCAACCATGAAAAAACCATGAAAAGCAGTGTCAGCACAATGCTAATCACTATGCTGGTAACAATTGGGAAATAAATCCTTACATTTCCCCACCGAATGGCTATATCACCGGGCAACGGATGACCTCGCCCTCCCGAAACCTTTGACAGCAGGAGAATAACCCCGCCGATTACTATCAACAACACCCCTATAGCAATAATTGTCTTGCCAGCGGATGCAACTCCATTCATTACAAAACCTCTCTCCATAAAAGACATTTGACTAAGCTCTTATGTTATCTTTGCCTTATAGCGCTGAGAAAGGCTGCTAACTCTGCTTTTGCTTCATCCTGCAAAATTGACGCCTGCTCCATATACTGTTTTTTTTCGGTTTCAAGATACAAGACTAGGCTACCAGTTGCTTGAGCTAGAAGACTTGTCGCAAGCACAGCCCTGGGAAGCACCTCCTTTAGATTGTCAGAGCTGTTTTGGCTTGAAATAAACGTCGCAAGTCCCTCTGCCTCTGCATCCGCATCTTTGCATTCTTGGTAATAATCTTCCCTGCTGAGCTTCTGCCGACTATAGTCTTCGGATGCAACTTTCAGCTTCTCTAACAATGCATTGAACCGTTCTTCCAAAACTTGAGCGAGAACCCCATGGCGTTCGGCGGCAGTTGGATTATCACCAAGCGCTACTTCTTTAGCCTTGACTAAATGTTTCAGCGCCTCCGTATACATGCGCTTTGCAGCATATAGTTTGTACAACTTTTCATGCGGCGCGGCATCTTTTTGATTGAGCTCTGCTGCTTCCTCATAAGTCTTTGCCGCCTCGTCAATCTTGCCCTGGTTCCAATAAATATCCCCAAGACTAAGGCGGACTTTAACATTTTGCGGCTCGAGTTGCAAAATTTTTTGGCATTCCGCGGCAGCTTCCTCAAGATTACCTGTTGTTATATAGTACTGGACTAAAGCAGTTATTAGAGATGCATCGTCCTTATTAAAAAGCAACCCCCGGCGGCACTCATCAATTGCTTCATCCACCATTCCAAGTTTCCAATAGAGTTCTGCAAGCTTGACGCGGCTCCCTGAATTCGATGGATTAAGGTTAATTGCTTCTCGCAATTCATGAATGCCGTTAATTAAATCGTTCTTCTGAATATATTCATCTGCTTGCTTTACGTGTTGTTCATATTCAGCCTGAATGTTGCGTGGCTTCGGCTCAGAAATCTTTGGCACCGCCACAACTGGCACATATTCAGGTGGTTTATCGGCAGGTTGAGCTACAGCCCCTCCAAAAGCCATAATGGCAATCTGGGATACAGCAGAGCTTGCCGCCGTCAAAATTGCGTTCTTTCTATTAATATCAGCTATGGAGCCCATCCCTTCGGCAATAAGACTACCAGAGGTAGCAACCCATCTGCCACCAGACGGAATTTTAAGCAGTTCGAGAGCCACATCTACCTGGTTTCCTACAACTGTTCCTCGGCATATAAGAGTATAACCAACGTTAAGCGCACGCCCAATCTCCATTGCCCTCGATGCATCCGAAACCTTCCTAATTGCCTCTGATTTCAACTTTCCCTCGAATACTGCTCTGGTGACGGTTGGCAAATCGGGGTCAAATATAAGCGTGTCAACTTTACCACTTTCCGCCATTAGCTTCGATACCGCAGCTATAACGTCAGGGTCGCTCGGGGAATCTTTCCCATCCACTGTGAGCGTGATTGGGACAATCAACACCAAAGGGCGATTCGGAGCATTGGGTTCTTTAGCAGCAAAACAGGAACTTGATACGATTAAAATCAAAGCCAAAATAATCGCTATTACATTAGACTTCATTTTAGTTATCTTATCGAGCGTGATTTCGACACACCTCTATGCCGGCTTCACAGGAACGAATATTTTTTTGCACTTCGGCGGCATCCCGGCCTGCAGCTTGCTGCTCACGGAAAGACCGAATTGCTTTATTATAGTTGTCTATCGCTTGGCTGTACTCCCCAAGCCTCTGATAGCATAACGCAATTTGCTGATATACTCGCCCTGGATCGGTTGTCTGGTTAAGTGATTCCCGATATGCAGAGATTGCCTCTCTATACTTTCCAGCTCTCTGAAGTTGGACCGCCTTATCTTCAATGTCAATCGGCGGTTCCGGCGCTGGTTCATGGACGATTATAGTGGGCGCTGGCCTTGGGGGTGCTGCAGAAGAAGATGGTTGAGCCTGAGCCTCAGCGCCATCCGTTAGAGGTACTATCACAGGCTGCTCTTTTGAAGTAGCAGCCGTAGTTTTGTTAGAAGGCTGCTGTGTAGACTCTCCGCTCTTTGCCTGATTCTGCTGCTTACTTTCCGTACCAGGAAGCGGCACTGGAGGAATACCTTGCTTAGCAGTCCTTGGCGCCTCAGCCTGCTGACGTTCAATTTCGGGCTTCCTTTCTGCTGTTGATTGACTGGCTGTTTGCTGTTCCGTGGTCTGCTGGATGCCTTGCATCGGATTCATCTGCTGGCCCTGCACCTGGGTTCCAGGCTGGGGAGTTCCCATGAATGGTTGACCAGGCTGACCAGGATAAGCTGTAGATTGCTGAGGTGGACGGCTTTGCGCGTAATGCCGCTTTGTTTCCTTACTGCTTCCGGACGAACCTCTAAGCATGCATAACCCAACGATTAGTATGAATAGGGTTACAGTAGCTGCTGCTATAGAGGGGAAATATGGTCGAAGCTTTTCAAAATACTCTTCACTCTTCTTCGGTTGGACTACTTTACTAACCTTTCCACTCCTTAGCTCTAAAAGCTTCTGTTGGTCTGCTATACTGTTAGGATTTAGAGCTACCACGCGCTCGTACTCTGCAATCGCAAGGCTTATATCGCCACGTTTCTCGTATAACGAACCAAGAAGCGAATGTGCAGACGCGTTGTCGTCGTTTATCGCAAGTGCACCCTGGCACGCGAGTATGGCGTCATCCAACCGTCCGGCCTCGCTGTGCTTATATGCGCTGTATATTAGCTCGCCAATTTTGAGGTGGTCATCTGGCGTTAGCTGTTTTCCCGAAAACAACCTGGTGCCACACTCCCGGCAATACTTGCTATCATCCTCGTTGTTTTTCCCGCAATTTTTACAAATCATATATTTCTCCACGGGAAGTATAAGATTTTAACACAGTTGTTCTGAATTTCGGTTTATCTTAGCTCAAGGAATTACTTTGTTTAGAGGGTACTCTACTAATCCCTCAGCACCTGCACGCCGCAGGGTTGGTATGAGTTCGCGAACTGTTTTCACATCAATTATCGTTTCTACTGCATACCAATTCTCGTCGCTGAGCGGCGAAAGAGTCGGCCGTCTAAGCGCCGGAAGAACGTCAATCACATCCCCTAATCTTTCCTTAGGCACGTTCATTTTCAAGCCTACTAGCTGTTCGGCACTGATTGCGCCTTTCAAAAGCATGGCAAGATTTTCAATTTTCGTGCGCTTCCAAGGGTCTTCCCAAGAAATCTTATTGGCAATCAGGCGTGCAGTTGACTCAAGAATTGTTTCCATTATGCGCAGATTGTGTGCACGCAACGAACTGCCAGTTTCGGTATTTACAACTATTGCATCGGCTAGGTCAGGAACTTTAACCTCGCATGCTCCCCATGAAAACTCGACGTGTGCGGAAATTCCGTGAGTCTCAAGCCACCGCTTGGTGAGGTTGACATATTCGGTGGAGATTCGCTTTCCATTCAAATCTTTGGGGCTGTGAAAATTTGATTCCTCCTGCACTGCCACAACCACACGCAAGGGACGGAAAGTTGCTTTGTTATACGAAAGATCTTCTACCTCCACAACATCTGCACCATTGTCAACAACCCAATCATAGCCAGTAAGCCCTACATCGAGAATGCCATCCTGCACATATCTGGGAATTTCTTGCGGCCGCACAAGAAGAGCATCCAGCTCATTATCATCGCAAGAAGGCATATAGGACCTGCTATTGATGTGGAATTCCCAGCCCGCCTTTCTAAACAAACTTAACGTTGACTCCTGTAAGCTCCCCTTTGGCAGCCCTATTTTGAGTTTCAAGCGTGTCACCTCAATTGTACATTTTAATCGTGTTAGTTCAGTATACAAGAGAAATATAGCTAAGTCAAGGTTTACGCGGCAAAACCTGTACATGCGGTCATAGTCCCGGGTGTTAGACGACTTTGTGAGGACTAATGTTCATCCACATACGAGAGGCTTATGAATACGCCAACTGCAACCGATAATCTAGTTTGGTTGTTGCCAATTAACCTAATGGGGGATGAAATGGAAAAAAATCCTATTTTAGATATAGCAATTGAGTACTTGATTGCTGGCATGGCAGAAAGAGATTTAGAAGAGCGTCAACATTGCCGACGCGTTGAAAAGTTGTGTGCCATGACCGCTGCTGAGATGAATTGGAATTCTGAGGAAATTTCAGACCTCAAATTGGCAGCCTTGCTTCACCACATGGACCGCTCGCTAGTGCCTCAGTCTGCTATCTCGCGCAAAGTAGCAGCTTATCTAACCAGCTTCAACAGAAGAAAAGCCAACCCACACGTCCGATTATTAACACTTGCTGATAGAGCTGATGAAGGTGCTAGCATCATAGCGGTTTCCGACACATTCGACCGCCTGACTTCACTCCAAAGATATCGGAGACCTTTAAATGAAAAAGATGCGCTGGAAATTCTCAAGCGCGATGCTGAAGGCACCGTTGACGAGCGAACTGTAGAGGCTTTCGCGCGGTCATATATGCGCGAACTTCAAAACTGTGAGCAAAAAGCCGCATAGAATCTAATTTTTCTTGTGCTTTGACGCAAGCAGTGGAATAATTGCCCCTTAAACTATTCCACCCATAGCATAGTTGTTTATAGTGCCAAAGTACCTATTTCTTTGTGCCGGCTGGCAAAAGGAACATTTGGTATGCAATCTCCACATTGAGGCTTACATTTGCATGATTCCCATTTGTATCCGGCATGTTGGCAGTCATATTCATGCTTAACTGACCATCAGTTCGAATTAATTGTCCTTTCTCGGCTGAAAAACAAACCGTCGTATCTCCAAGGAATGAACCTTTCATATTACCACCCACAGGCAAAAGAGAACCTCCATTGGCATTCATTGCCATTGGTGATGTCATATCGAAGTCGCCGCCGAAGCATTGCTTAAACACAGCAGTAGTGTATTTGCCAACTTTGAAGTCGGTGCTAAGTAGCTTTCCACTTAGCTTAACGTTATTCAAGCCCTCTATTTTCGGAAAATCCCTAGTCCAAGTATCTCCAATACGAAGTTCCTCTTGCGGAAGGAGTACCATATTTGTGCCCATGCCGCTCGGGCACATTAGTTTCCCGCCAGGTATGAAGCTACCAAGCAATTCATTTGATGACAAACCCTTGACCATGCCGGTCTTCGAGACAACCATGGATATTGGGGGAATTTGCTTGAAAGGCAGCTCACAGGTTTTGCCCATCATCTCCATTCTCAGTGACTCAAATGCCAAAATGATTTCTGCATCACCATCGGATAGCAAACGTTTAGTTTTCTGTTTAAACACGCCCGCCATTTTTACTGGCATGGTGATTGATGCGGCGTTTGGACCGCCCGTCAAATGAATCTTCATATCTGCAACCATTTTATAGCGCAAAAGCTCGCCAGGGACATACTTGTATTCCAGCTTGACAACATCACTGCCATATGCATATCTAGTAATCATACTCAGGGCTAAGCCCATCAAAACAATGAAGATGACTCGCCTAATCGCTTTCATATTTCCTCCTCAAGCGCATTGGATATTAAAAATACATAACCCACCAAATCATTTGTGCCATAAGAGGAATCCAAAATAGAGATGATTTCTAAACGATTAAGAGAGCCTATAAAGAGGGTTAAGGTAGAAAACGAATGTAGTCAATCTCAATGCGTGCATCGCCAGCATCGGTAGGGTCAAACCGCAAGCCGGTTATTATACCACGCCAGGTGGGCAAAGTGCTTAGATTGAGTCTATAAACATGGAACTCACCATTGGGAAAAATTTCAAACCTAATACTCATCGTTTCATTGAAGTTTCTGCCTCGACCAGCCCAGAAAAACTGAGCCTGCTTCCCTCTATCTACCTTCATTCGTATTTCTAGGGTTTTGAACTTTGAGGAATCAATGTTTACTGGTGGCCCATAGAAGGCTGGGTCTGAACCAATGGAAGTAGCAACAAGGCTACCATTCTCGATGCCAGCATCTCGAAGTTCCTGAGATGCGCTCCATCCCACTTCTTCCAATCCATCGAACGTCCAGCTTGTAAGAGGCTTGGGCTTTGCAAATTCATAGGGTCCAAGGCCAACGTCTTGCGGGACAAGGTCAATATGCTCATGCGGTGCGTCGGTGAATACTTCTCGAATCGCGTCCAGGTACCCAAAACCCCATTCCAAATGGGGTTCAATATAGTCGCCCTCGCCAAACTCATTCCACGCTTCGATAAGGACTACCTTTGGCGAAGTTTTATGAGCGCTAAGAAACTCCTTTGCATTTCGTAGCATTTGCGCAAATTTCTCGGGCGTCTTTCCCGTTCTAACGCGGGAGTTTATGCCGTGCCAAGGACGCGAATCCCATCCAGGCTCAGTTACGGGTATGTAAGGTATCTTTGAAAAAGCTGCAATAGCGTTCCAAATATCTCGATATCCAGTCACCATATCATCGTACGGCGCAATGAGCCGTCCCTTATCGCCAGCGCTCGGATAGTTGTAACCGCTGAGGGCATCGTATCCTTCGCTCTCCAATATCTCGATTTGATGTTTGTTGGGCCCAACGCATCCGACAAAGTAGATACCTGGTAAACCCCTCGATCTTGCCAACTCCCTCGATTTTTCAAAAGCCCTTCTTACTCCATCGGAACCCATGTCCTCAGTGAGGCGGTGAGGCGAAAATATGATGACAACAGGTTTTCCATCAATTTTGAAATATTCAGGCAGGCAAAAGTAATTATCAAGCCAGTAATTCGTAACGTTGACCATATCTTCTGCCGAGGAAGTCTTTGGCGGGTTGTGATTTGCCCAAAGCAGGCAAAACTTAATTTTGCTTCTATATTTCGACTTCAGATAGCCGTTATGAAGCGCATGCTCGAGACTCCGACCACCTGCACACCAATACCAATCATAGACGATGAATGTCACACCATGCTCGACCATCCATTTTATGTGCCAGTCGGCAACCTCGGGTTCGCCTTCGCGGTAGTAGCCCAAAACTGGACGCCTTTCAGGATAGTCATCGAGCACTGCCCATCGCTGATAGTTCCACCAGCCGGGATAATAGTACATTCCAATTTCACAGTCACCTCGAACCGGATTAGGCTCGGGGACATAGTCTGCCTTCACCACTTGAACAGGTGGATCCCATCGCAATTTAGACAGCCTACGGGCGAGAATGCCAGAATCATCCTTTATTTCAACCATTGCCCATGAGGTTCTTGGCTTATCAGAGAAAACCGACCACTCATAGACAATCGTACCGCCGGGTTTAAGTGGAGGTACTTGCATTTCAGACAATCCACCTTGTAAGGACAACCCAGCCCCAAGGCTCAGGTTTATTCGCAATTCGCTTGTCGGCTCACCACCAACATTGGTTACTTTTGCACGAAGAGAAGTTGCCGTGCCTGCACGATTGATTGCCTTAGTAAAACCAAAGCTTTCCACTTCCAACTCAGCTGGCCCTAATCTAGTATTACCAACCCCTGCGCAAGCAATTTCGAAAGTAGTTCTAGAACTTGGGCACAGCTCTAGCCCCAGAAGCATGACTTTTCCTTGCCACTCAGGAAGGTTCTCGCATTGAATATTGTACGCATGCCATTTACCGTCACTCTTCAGCTTAAAAGACGCTGACTGCACACCTGGCAATACATCTGTTATCCATTTAGCTACCGCATAGGCATCATTGTTGCATCTTATCATGAAACCTAGCCAGCGCCTTGTATCAGCTTTAATGTTAACCATAGGCGAGAAAAGGAGTGCCTTATCTGTGGTTATTAGCTTCATGCCTGCCGATGAATATGTTACTAATTCGCCGCCTGCCGGAATCCATTGGCTTGATTTTCTAAAATCAAAAAAGGATTCTTCGGTTTCAAGGCCAGTCAGTTCTAGTATACGTATATAGTCAACCTCAAACTGGCAGTCTGAAGGGGGGTCAAAACGCAGATGGATAATCTTGCCTTCTTTTTGCCAAAACGGGAATATGCGGTATACTCGAAAATCGCCTTTTCTAAAAGAGATTGAATTTGCTTTCTCTTGCCGGAACCCTCCATAAGGCTCTTCTGTTGTATTCGTCCAAAAAAGCTCACCTTCACCGTCTACGCTTGTTTTTGCTCTCACCTCAACGTATTGAAATGGAGATGCAGGAATTTCAAAGAGCGGTCCTACGAGTATGGGATCCGCACCTTCGGTTTTGCCAGTAAGACATCCGTTTTTGATTTCTAAGTTCTTAATTTGGGAATTCGGCTTCCATTGGCTAATGGCGGATGGTGAATTAAAATCCCACTCAATAAGGGTTCTAAAGTTTGTATCAGGGTAAGCTTTCGAATGCACAAAGACAGCAGGAATGATGGCGAGAATTAAAGCGATTTTCATTTAACTTCCTCAACCTGATGACTCTTCCCCCTGGGAAGGTGTTTGGAGTCGGAACAGCCTGACTGCGTTTTGGTTGAATATTTTTATCATTGCATCCTTTGAAATATTGCTCGCTCGAATGAGTGCAATCTCAGAAGCAGGGTCGGAAATCGGCAGGTCGCTGCCAAAGAGAATCCTATGCGCCCCAATGCGCGCCACTGCCTCTTCAATTTTTTCAACATCGAACGAACCTGAAGTCTCCATATGCACATTGAGCAACTTTCCTATATTCAATGCCGCCTTCCAGTCCGCTCCGCCCATCGAACCAAACACAAACTGAATCGTTGGAAACTTTGCGGCTATTTCTTTGGCGGCCTCGACTGCCTCTGCATGTGGAACATAAAGCAGCACAGGCTTGACATAACGTCTATATGCATTCAGGATTTCTTCGCAGTCGTCAAATGTTGGGTAGGGGCGAAACGCACCGCTGAATAGCGCTAGTGCCACCATCTTGTGGTTGCCGCCTAAGTTTCTAATTTCCTCAATGGATTCTTCGGGGTAGTTTGGGTTTACTACAATATACCCATAAAGGCGGTTGTTATCCTTGATTGCCTCCAGGAGTTGTGCGTTCCCTTCTCGGAAATTACACGCAACCGCATGGCCAGAAATTAGGATAGCGTTATCTATACGGTATTTGTCCATGGATGCTAATATGCCATTGCTACCAAAAGGTCGCCCTAACAAATCATGCTCAACATAATTTATCCGAATGTCAACAGCCATTATCCGACCTCCAGGATTCGCTTGATATTCCCACCAAGCACAAGCTGCTTCTCGGCATCTGAGAGCTCTGAATTGAGAACACTATTTAGCGAGCTAGCAGTCGAACGCCGTGGAGCACCCGACCCAAAAATTACTCGATTAGCCCCTACTCTTTCAGCCACTACTTTGAGGGCACCAGGAACGTGTAGTTCATGGGTCTCAACCATTACATTCGGTATTTCAAGCATCACGGCAAGCGCCTCAGCTATTGATTCGGCGGAGATTGAACACATAATCACTGCGCCTGGGTAGTCGGTTACAACGCGCGCCAAAGCAGTGGGCTCCCCTGGCTTGCCTGCATCCACCATCACCGCAACTTTGAATGAAGCCAACTGCTTCAGCACTAGTTTGAATGCTGCTGAATCAATAGGCCAGCCTTGCTCTGCCGGAAAGAATCTAAATATGCGAAAACCCTGCGAAACTATTGCACGCATGTCCTCATCAGTACCGAAGTAGCTTTGAGGATTTACTGTGCCCGCAGGGATTAGACGATTATTTGCTGTGGCCGCTCCTTTTGTTATCTTATTCCCCTCTAAGTAATCACAAAAGAGGCCTATAGTTGAAAGAGTGATGCTCGCCCCAATTTTGTATCTCTCCATATCTCTAATCAGGCGTTCAATGGACATATCAAGTTTGTGGATGGGATGAAATCCAAACAGCGTATTCGCATCTATGATTTGGAAGTCCACGATTCGATTCCCCATTTCTTTAATTCGTCTATTGCAGAATAGCCTGTTAAATCAAGGTGTATGGGTGTAACCGAAATTTTGTCATCAGCGATTGCTTTTGTATCGGTGCCTTCTGCAAGCTCATCAATTGACTCGCCACCAAGCCAGTAATATGCTCGGCCGGAGGGGTCAACTCTTTTTTCAAGCTTCCCAGTATACCTTCTTCGCCCTTGCCGAGTTATCTCCACCCCTTGAATATGCTCAGGTGGCTGATTTGGAACATTGACGTTCAGAAGAGTATCGGGAGGAAGGCGATGTTCTAGAATAACTTCTGCCAGAAATGCAGAAAATTCCGCCGCACAGTCAAATGAAACACCTTCTTCATATGATGCAACCGAGACGGCGAACGCTGGTATTCCCATTATCACCGCTTCCATTGCCGCGGAAACCGTGCCTGAGTAGGTCAAATCCCAGCCTAAGTTCGGCCCCCAATTAATTCCCGAGACCACAAGATCTACCTTACCCTCGATGACGTCAAGAAGTCCAAGCGAAACACAATCCGAGGGCGTGCCGTTTGTAGAATACCCATAAGAACCGTCAGGGAGGCGAACCTTGCTTAGACGAAGCGGTTTATGAAGGGTAATCGAGTGCCCAGATGCACTTCTTGGGCGGTCAGGGGCGACGACATACACAGCACCTATGCGGTCGAGCGCCGTCTTGAGCGCAAAAAGGCCTTCCGCATAGATGCCATCGTCATTGGTTATCAAGATTTTTGGCTGAGATTTTCTAATCATGACTCAATAGCAAAGCCCCCGCTCAATAGGACGAGGGCTTGAATAGCCTGTAAACCGCCCGACAGATTATACTATAGCGAACAGATTAAGGCAATAATCAGTTGTCAGCTTGCGTTTTAGTTTTATTGGCATAAAAACTTTCAAATTACCATCTCGTTCTTGCCACGTAGATAATCTTCAACTCAGAGTTTTTTGGTACTTCAACTGGAATCTCGACCGTAGACGCATCTTTCTTAAAATACTTGTGCGAGCTTTCGACTATTCGCCAATCACCCAATAAGTGTTCGACGACCAAGACGCTGACCGGCAAATCTTTATGGTTGCGGATAGTTATTTCGAAGCTTTCCTCCACTTCACGGTCGCTTATTCTACGGAAATTGGTCCGCTTATGTTCGCCCACAATATCAAAGGCATCGCCCAGGTACAGCCGAATTTTCTCGTCCTTGGGCGTATGATCAATTTCATCCTCGCCTACAAAGTGGCGATTTGCATCCGCCTCTTGCTTGTACACACGCACAGTGCCTTTTGGAAGTGGTATGCCCAAATTGTTATCCTTGCTATTGACAAATTCGACAAAAACATTAACTTTCTTATTGGTACTTACATCGTAACTCTCTCCAGGCCGGTAACCCACAGAACCACGCCAACTTCGCCACCAACTTTCCCTTCCATCATAAATGTAAATCTTTTTTGCAGGTACCTCCGCAGCAGAAAGAAGGGAAATCTGTTTGGTTTCTTTATCTCGCACAGTTGTTTTACCCTGCAAGGTATACAAATGGTATTCAAAAAATGCTTTCTCGGTAAATTGCGGCTCTGGCATTGCCAGCTTAACATCATATCCAGCATATGCGCCAACACCCCTAGGGCTTGGGGTAACGCGGTGCACATCACCCGCCATGAGGTTTAACGTGGCGTTTTCATATGTTGCCCCACTTTTGTTGTCAAGAGTCACCCACCCAGTAATGTCAACTTTCTTATCTAAAGCATCAACTACAGCCACATAATCGGCTTTCCAGTTAATCGAGTTGGCTAAATAGGAGATTTCAGTATCATGGTTGCCTGGCTTTGTAGCCTCGATTTTCCATTCAAGCGTTGGACGGGATACAAGCCCTTCGGGAAGCTCTGTTACCTCAACCTCGCCTATTGGATTCAAGATTATACCTTTTTCAGTCCGAATTACCAAACCATTGTACTGAGTCAAGGATCTTGGCTGACCAACGTCATAGCCATACCCCGCAGGCTGCACATCCTGCGTTATAACACTTGCTGGATTTAACAAAATGCCCTCATCGGTGAACATTGTTCCTCCAGAGTACCGTCTTATTTTCACAGGCTTCCCAACCGATTTGTTTAAAATTGTTAGAGGATTAATAAGGTCATAACGATAGTTTTGCTCCCGAACAACCACCGATTCTGGATCCGTAAGTGATTTAAAAGCTACCGTCTCAGGCTGAATCATTGCGGCGACATCAGGAACGAAGACGAAGTTAATCCCCTTTTCCAAAGACATGCGCCGAACTTCCTTCACCAAAGCAAAGTTTTGGTTGTAGATGGTGAGCTCGACGCTTGTCGGCTTGCCGACCCCTTCAGACGAGAAACACGGATAGGCAATTAGCAGAAACAGGATGATTGTGAACACGAGCTTTCTCATTGATGCTCTCCTTTCGATAGTAATGGGAGGATACCAATTGAAACAAGGGCAACAGCTTAGCTTCGGCTGAGTTTGGAAGGCCAAAATGCGATTTTATCCAAAGGCTCACCCTTCGGGAGTATTTTTACCCAATTATACTCTAGAATACAAGACGTTCTGAACAGCAAAAGAGTTTCATTTTTTAAGAATACGGCGAATTGCCCGACGGATGGCAAGCGCAGTTTCCAGCGAAACTCGGAGCCGGCTATCCCGCAAAGCAATCGCTTCTGCTGGGCAAACTTCCTGACAGCAGTAACATCGAATGCAGGTAGAATAGTCCACTGCCAGCTTCTTATCATTGCCATGTATTGCCCCAACGGGACATATCGCAACACATTCCCGGCAACCAGTACACTTGCTTCGAATAAACACCGGCCGCTTAACGAGATGGTTTCGCGCAATGTGGTAAACTGACCTTGGGAGGCGGCTGATGATGTCACCGCGCCCAGGCATTAGAAATCCAGGAATCCGTACTTCCTCAGGCTGGACACCAAGTATTTCGATTTCGGTGCGGTTTGCAGTTCCCACACCCTGCTCGGTGGCCAACCTGAGCATTGGAACCTCCATCGGATCAATGTTCGCTGTAATGCAAGCAACCGCGTCAACGGCCACTGGATCCTCGCCAGCAATGATAAATCCAAAGATTCGCCGCCGCCCTGCGGCCGGCCCCTGGCCATCCATTCCAACAATGCCATCCATAATATTAAGGGCTGGTCGTACTTCCCAAAGCGTATCCACCAAAATCTGAGCGAATACTTCAGGATCTGCTCCAGCTTGGAGATGAAATTCAACCTTACGGCGGCCGGGGATGCAGCCAAAGAGGTTTTTTACCGCACCGGTTAACCGAGTAAGCTCATGGGTTTTGAACTTAGGGACATTAATAAGGACATCTGTTTCTGCGAGGGCATCCGCTATGAGTATTCGCCGGAAGACTTTTGCGTTTGTAATTCGGCGCTCTGTGCCGCTTTTGTTGAACCAAGCAATGCCAGCTTCCGTCCGCCGAATCACATCCATCATGCCCGTAACTTTAAGTAAGTTTTCAAACCCCTCCTGGGTATTAGCACCTACCGACGGGCTATCGCCAACTGTGCATATGCCCCCTGCGGCCGTGGCAAGACTGATAATGGCTTCTACCACTGCGGGATGGGTGCATACTCCAGACTCCGGTGGCCGAGCTGACAAGAGATTAGGCTTAAGCAAAACTTTCTGCCCTTGCCGCACGAATTTCTCCATCCCACCAAGGAGGCTAACCGCTTCCTTTACCGCCCTCAAGACATTTGAAGGTGTATAATCTTCACACTTAACGATTGATACTCTTGCTGACATAGTCGCTACCCTTATTATCTTCTTTTCGTCAACGTTTGACAAACAACCTGCTCCAGCCTTAAGATTGTCATGTAATGCAAACGTTTGCAAGCAGGCGGTGAAAAACAATGGAAGGTCTAAAGGTCTGCGTAATCGGCGCCGGGAGCACATACACGCCAGAACTCATCGAAGGATTCATAAAACGTAAAAAAGAAATGCCAATAGCTCACATCTCCCTTATGGATATTGACGAGCACAAGCTAGAAATCGTTGGCAATCTTGCGATTCGCATGGCCGAAAGGAGCAGTCTTGGCGCTGAAATTGAGTTGACGACGGACCGAAAGAAAGCAATCGAAGGCGCGGCTTTCATTCTGACGCAAATTCGTGTGGGCGGCATTCCGGCAAGGATTAAGGACGAACATATCCCTCTAGAGTTTGGAATTTTGGGTCAAGAAACCACGGGGCCGGGAGGGTTTGCCAAAGCCCTGCGAACAATCCCTGTTATGCTTGATATTGCCCGCGATATCGAAAAACTAGCGCCTGGTGCTTGGCTAATCAATTTCACTAACCCCAGCGGGATTATAACAGAAGCCCTACTTAAGCACTCGAAAGTGAACGTAATTGGCCTATGCAACGTGCCAATAGGGATGATTAAAAGTTTTGCCGCAAAGTTCGAATGCCAACCAGAAGACCTTCATTTAACTTATATAGGCTTAAACCACCTAAGCTGGGTTACTCGAGTGACTATTCGCGGACGGGACGTCACTAAAGAAGCAGTCGAAAAGGCGGCGGCAGGACGTGCACCAGAAGATCAGGAATGGATGCGGCAGTATTGCATGATTCCAAATGGATATCTTCACTACTACTATGCGCGAGACAAAGTTGTTGAGGAACAAAGGAAAGCTGGCAAAACACGCGGAGAAATCGTCGCCGAGGTTGAAAGCAACTTATTAAAAACATACCAGAACCCTAAGCTAAGTAGAAAGCCAAAACTCCTTGAAAAACGAGGTGGCGCCCACTATTCAACTGCTGCAGTATCACTTGCTAGCGCAATCTACAACAACAAGAAGGAACTACATATTGTCAACGTAAGAAACCAGGGAACGATTCAATGCCTGCCATATGACTGTGCAATTGAGGCAAATTGCGTCGTGGACGGCACAGGAGCCCATCCGCTAAGCATAGGAGAAGTTCCTCTTGAGATTCGAGGTCTACTTCAAGCTGTAAAATGCTACGAAGAGCTGACTGTAATAGCAGGGGTTGAGGGGTCGTACACCGCGGCGCTCCAAGCATTGGTCGCACATCCGCTCGTACCATCTTTCGCAGTAGCAAGAGAGCTTCTAGAACGGATTCTAGAAGCGAATAAAGAATATTTGCCGCAATTTAAGGCGATGCGCAAGCGCGCAAAACCATGAGAAAGTTTTCGTTTTGAACTCTAGGAGGGCTTCATGCAATATGTAATAGGTGTTGACGGCGGCGCAACGAAAACGTTTGCGCTTGTCGCCCAAACAGATGGAACAATAGTTGGGTTTGGCAAGTCGGGATGTGGAAGCTATGAGATGGCAGGTATAGAAGCCGCAAAATCAAACATACTTAACGCCATCGAACAGGCGCTTTCCCAAAAGAACACGCCAAGGAATGCAGTGGAACTAGGTTGTTTTGCCCTTGCCGGAGCAGACTTCTATCCCGAGGACTTCGATTTACTTGAGAAGGCAATGCGAGAATTAGGAGTGGCAAAGCAGGTAATAATCCGCAATGACTCAATCGCTGGTTTGCGCGCAGGTACATTCCGCCCTTACGGCGTTTGCATCATCATGGGTACAGGGTTTAATGGTGCAGGGATTGGCAAAGATGGCACGGAGGTTCGCTTCTTCGGTGAAGGATACATTTTTGGCGACCTTGGCGGAGGGGGAGCAATCGCCAGAGATGCGCTTTTTCATGCTATGAGGGCTTATGATGGGCGTGGGAAACCGACTGTCTTAATGCAAAAGGCACTCGAACATTGGGGCGCAAAGGATATGGAGGAGCTCGCCCGAATTCTCTACTACAATAAGGAGTCTCTTAAGAAGATATCCCCATTCTGTCCGAAGGTCTTCGAAGCGGCATTTGATGGCGATGAAGTAGCACAAGGTATTATTCGCAAGTTTGGCGAAGAAGCTGGCATCTCTGCGAATGCCTTAATCCGTAGGCTAGGCTTTGAAAACGAGGAGTTCGAATGTGTTATGGCTGGCAGTGTTTTCAAAGGCAAGGGAACGCTCATGATGGACACAGTACGAAGCATAGTTCTGCCAGTTGCACCTAAGGCACGAGTCATTACTCCGAGATATGAACCTGTTGTTGGTGCCCTAATGCTTGCACTTGAAGCAGTTGGTGTCCAAATCGAAGGCGATGCACAACTCAGATTGGATAATTCGGTTCCCAACGAACTGAAGCGCGAATAGCAAAGTGGCAGAACAGCGGAAAAACAAGCCGATGTTCTGCCACTTTTAACCACTAATTCACCTAGGCTCCGAATTTCTCCTGAACGTTCATTAGATTAGTCAGAATATTCATAACGTCACAGCCGCGAATGCGCCCTATACCGCCGCCAACAACCGAACGCTCGTCGAATGCCTTGACTGAATCCACTCGAACGCCAGGACCCCAAAAGCAAATTGGCGTAGGATCACCAGAATGGTCGCCGGTCGCAACTGGTGTCGAGTGGTCGGCGGTTAGAATTATATAAGTTTGCTCATCCACACTTTCCATAAGCATTCCGACCATTTCATCTATTTTCTCAATAAACTCTTTTTTCACCATCGGCTGATCATCATGGCCTGCAACGTCGGGGCCCTTGACATTACAAAGAACAAAATTATGGTCCTCAAGTGCCTTTAAGATTGTTTTGCCAATCGACATAACATCGCTGTCCAAACCGCCAGTTGCACCTGGAGCTTCAAGGATGTCTAAACCAACGTAGACGGCTATTCCTGCAATCAATCCAGTTTCGACTACGGCAGCACCTTTTAGATGATATTTCTCCCAGAAGCTTTCCAACTTTGGCGCAAGTCCAGCTCCCCTAGGAAGAATGATGTTCGCTGGAGCTTTCCCTTCCGCGATTCGCTGTTTATTCACAGGGTGGTCTTTTAGAATTTCGTGTGACCTGAGAACGAACTCATTAACAATTCTCGCAGTCTTTGCGCTTGCCTGGTCGTTCGGGTCAACTGCTTGCACTTTGTGTACCTTTGCACCAACTTCGTGAGGATCGGCATCGGTAACGCCAGCCCCAAGCCCTGGTCCCCTAAGAACCAAAGCACCGCGGTGAGCGACTGACTCTTTAAAAAAACAAGTGACATCCTCTATCTGCATACCGTTGACCGCAGCCGCAAGCTGGTCTGTGCCGGTTTCAATTCGTCCAGCACGTCTGTCAACTACAACCATATTCTCGTCAACTGTGGAGAAGTTACATCTAAAGGCGATGTCACCGCCTTTCACATCCATGCCAATTCCAGCTGCCTCAAATGGTCCACGACCGGTATAGGACGAATAAGGGTCATATCCAAGTATCGCCAAATGCGAGGTATCGCTACCAGCCCTAATACCAGGTGCAATTGGATCCATTAGCCCGCATTCACCCTGAAGTGCCAGGGTATTCATGTTTACGTTATTTGCTGCTTCAAGAGGTGTTCTAGCGCCCAACTGGGGGACAGGGCGGTCACCCATCCCGTCGCACACTAGGAGAATTGCTTTCAAACCTTCCATTGCTGCCTCCTCGTTCTTTCTCAGTCTTTTCTTACCCGGAAATCCGAAACATGTTACTAGATTTCGAGGTAAGTTGGCAAGGGCTTTTGACGGAGATTGTCACAATTGCCGGTAGTTTACAACCTTGCCTTTTGAAGAACAAAATGCTATACTAAACATTAGCTATTCCCCTCTCGAAAGCAGGACGTTGCGATGTGTGATAAATCCGCCAAAACCATTTTAGGCTTGCTATTTCTCATAGCAGTTTTTTCAGCCACAGGCTTGTTATCGCCTTGTATTTTTGCGCAGAAAAGCAAAGTAAAGCCACACCAATTAACAATACTTTTCACGGGCGACGACCATGGTCAAGTAAAAAGCTGTGGGTGACCACCTCGTGGAGACCTCGGCGGGGTCTCGCATCGTGCCGCATTTTTAAAATCACTTCGAGAACAAGGCCTGGATTTTCTGCTCCTTGATGTTGGTGACGTAATTGCTGGCGTTGGAAGGCACGCAGAAATTAAACAAACATTATACCGCCAAGCACTACCTTACATGGGCTATGATGCAGTCGGAATGGGCGATATGGAAGCTAGATTCGTTAAGGAATCTGGCATCTCTAAAATGTTCGGCGATAACGTCCCGTTAATCACAGCAAACGTTACAGAACTTTCAAACGGCAATCTTCTTGGAGATAAACCTTTCATTGTTAAAACAACGCGTGAAGGCCTGCGGGTTGGGATTACATCGCTACTTGGCGATTCACTTATTCATCCAACCCTCCAAGAAAGGACCGGCATACGTATTCTTCCAATTATTGAAACTGCCCACAAGGTAGTTGAAGATTTACGGAAACAATGCGACCTTGTTGTAATCCTAAGTCACAGCGGCTATGATGGAGCAAAGATGCTTGCCTCTAAAGTCCCCGGCATCGACGTAATCCTTTGCGGCCATAATATAGGCAAGGAAATGGAAACTTTTGAACGCGTTGGAAATACAATATTAATGATTAGCCGATTCAATGGGAAATACATTGGCAAATTAGTTTTAGATATTGACGAGGGCGGAAGTATTAAAAACGCAACCGGCGAATACATTGCTTTAGGCAAGGAGTGCGGCGAGGACGCGGAAATGGAAAAACTTGTCGCAAAACATGATGCTGATCTTAGAGAATACCTCACGCGTGCAAGCCAGACTACTGCGCCAATGGGAAATACAACACCAAAGGTTTATTATGAACATAGAGACCCCCAACCATACGTTTCAGCGCTTAAGTGCAGAGAATGTCATTTGAAACAGTACGAGGCATGGGTAGAAACACCACACGCTAGAGCTTTAGAGACATTGCGGAAAGAACATAAGGAAAATGACCCAGCTTGTACAAGCTGTCACACTACTGGGTTTCAGGTCAACCAAACAAGCTCCTCAATATCATCAAATCGCTTCTGGGGTGTTCAGTGCGAAGCATGCCATGGGCCCGGAGTCATCCATGTGCGGCGGCCTGGCAAACCATTCGGAGCCGTTTTACAATCGCGTTGTACAGAATGTCATGATGCCAACCGCCAGCCAAAGCTCGGCCTCAAAGCGGCACGCGAGGAGATGGCTCGTATATGTAAGGAAGCAGGCAAGTTTCCTGCCAAATGAAACTACAATGATGTAAAAAACGTCATTATATGTGGAAGACTCTGAGCCAAAAGAGGCGTCAAAATGAAATTCCAAAGATTTCAAGCTTTAAAGTTTTTTATCTTGGCGTTAGTTATCGCCGCTGGCGGCTTCCACACCACGCCAACATTTGCTATTGATATCGAAGAAGAAATCAAGATTGGCAAGGAAGCAGCAGCGCAGGTCGAAAAGGAATCAAAGTTTATTACCGACGAAACCTTGGTAAAGCGCGTTCAAGATATCGGCATGGCAATAGCCAAAGTAGCTTGCCAGTTCCAAATAAAGCCAAGCTATGGAAGTAGCGCTCCGGCAAACTTCCAATACTCCTTCAAGATAATAGATGACAAAGATGTAAACGCATTCGCGCTGCCAGGCGGCTTCGTATATATAAACAAAGGACTGCTGGATTATGTCCAGTCAGATGATGAGCTTGCTGCTGTCATTGCCCACGAGATTGCCCATGTTGCGCATCACCATGCTTTGCAATTGAATAAAGCCCAGCAAAAGGCAATGCTAGGAATGATGGCTGCCATTCTAGCAGGCAAGGCAGCAGGGATGGACATCAGCGATACAGTAATGATTGCTAACCTTATTAACACTGCAAAAATGAGCGGCTATGGTCAAAAAGCAGAGCTTGATGCAGACCGCACTGCTGTTGCCTACCTAACAGCCACAAAGTTCAATCCTACTGGCATGCTTACGTTCATGGAACGGCTTGCTCGCGACGAAGGAAGAAAGCCATCAATAAATTGGGGCATATTTGCCACCCACCCACCTGCATATCTGCGTGCACGAGAGATTACTTCCGAGCTTGAGGCTCGCGGAATTAAGATTAATCGTCGTCTCGTTACAAGCTACTTAAGAGTTCAAGTCAAACCAACCGAAGTAAACGGCATTCAAGCAGCCGATGTGAGTATTGGTGATGTTCTTGTAATCCGAACCGCCGACTCTGGTGGCAAGAAGGCAATCACTAGAGCTGAGGAGATAGCGGCAAAGATTGAGACTGCTCTTCTAGCTGGCGCTGGATTGCATGACATCAAACTCGAAGGCGGAGGGCAGTACGTGACTATCAAAGGCAAAGTGATAATTCACCCTTCGGCAGAGGATGCTGAGCTTTCAGGCAAGTCAATTGCGGATGTTACCTCAGATGCCCATAAGGCTCTAAAGAAAGCCCTTTGGATGGAACTGTACAATCAAGCATATTGAGAACCCATAAAAAGGTAAACCGTCGCAAAGAGTAGAATACCCTTATTGTGGTAACGTTAATTTTTTAAAAAATCACCTAGACTTCACTGCCTTTAGAAAAGGCAAGAGAATGTTACGAAAAATATTAATAATTTCAATAGTTTTTATAATTCTGCAAGCATGCACGGTCTCGGCGGAGAAAATACAAGCCACCGATTCCGAAGAACCGCTCGTAACGGTTCAATTCCGAGACACGCCTATAAAATCAGCAATAGAAGTGCTTTTCAGAGGGACAAACCGAGGATACGTTCTTGAAAGCGGAACCAATGGACTAGTTACCTGCTCAATCAAGGACACTCCCTTCGACCAAGCGCTAAACGCCGTCCTCCGCTCCGCAGGCTGCACCCATCGCATCGAAAATGGGGTTTATATTATTTGTCCGAAGAAACAAGAAACTCAAATATATGCTCAACAGGAACCGTGGGTTAAAGAGCAGGAACAATCCAAGCCTAAAACTCGGGTTGTGAAAATTCCCATACAATTTGTTGATTGCTTGGATATCGCCAACATCCTCGGAGTGGAAACGATGCGTCCACGGAATTGGTTTGGCGGAGGTTATCCAAGCAGACACGGCTACTTTGGGGGCGGTTTCACCGGCATTTACATGGGCGGTCCTGGCATTTACGGGGGCTACCCCAGCAGCTATGTTCCGTTCGGCATCGGCTATGGAAACTATATTGAAACGCCAACAGGATATCGTGAACCTAGCGAACAAAACCCGTTTAGCAACCAGGAAATTGATGACGTTGAAGATTAATTGAACTGTGGTACTTAAGCCAAACACAAATGCCTCGTGCAGGATTTTCCACCTACCTCGACGAAATGCTACTATGGTTGGCAAAGCTCAACACTTGAAATACTAAAATTACAAGTTATGCTTAATTTTGTTAATAATTGGGACTTTTATCGAAAGGACAGGCTCACATGAGGAGAACGCTTTACATCCTAGCATTTGTGGTTTTAATTTCCCTTGTGATTGGGGGCTGCGGCAAAAAACAAGCCAAAGAGGAAGGCAAGATTGTAATCGAAGTTGCTTCATTTCAAGGTGGCTTTGGGCTCGACTTTTTTGAGTATGCCGCTCGCGAATACGAAAAACTTCATCCAAATGTAAAAATTAAGGTGTGGGGTAACCCGAGAATTTGGGAACAACTTCGGCCAAGGTTTGTAAAGGGCAACCCACCCGACCTAACATGGCCCGGCTGGGGAATGGACGTATGGGGTCTCGTGGCAGAAGGCAAAGTCCTGGAAATGGACAAGTATTTGGAAACGAAGGCATACGGCCAGAACGTCAAGTGGAAGGACACATTTTACCCTGACTTACTTGAAAAAGGAAAGTACAACGGGCATTATTATATCATTCCCTATAACTTAAATATCACCGGTTGGTGGTATAACGTCAACATGTTTAAGAAACATGGTTGGACTCCGCCCAAGACATACGATGAACTACTTGTTCTCTGCGAAAAGATAAAGAAAGCAGGAATTGCGCCTCTTACTTATCAAGGCAAATATCAAGCCTACACACTTAGAGGCTTCCTTATTCCGTGGGCAATTAGCATCGGCGGACTTCAAGCTTACAAAGACGCACAAAACCTAAAGCCTGGAGCGTGGAACAGCCCAGCATTCCTCAAAGCCGCCGAAATGATAGCGGAGCTTCGCGACAGAGGTTACTTCCAAAAAGGCGCAATGGGAATGAGCCACACAGAAGCGCAAATGGAATTCATCCTCGGTCGAGCCGCTATGATTCCTTGCGGCACATGGTTAGGTTCGGAAATGAAGAACCAAATCCCCCCTGGTTTCAAAATGGACTTCATCAACCCGCCGGTTGTAAAGGGAGGCAAAGGGGATCCCTCTATTGTCTCTGCGGGACCAGAAAGCTGGATAATTCCGAAGGAAGGCAAGCATCACGACATTGCAGCTGACTTCTTCAAATTTATGAGCTCAATAGATATGGCAAAGAAGTTCATCGTTCAAAAGAACACGCTAATGTCCATCAAAGGGGCCGCTGAGCAGGTTAAATTGCCTCCTGATCTTGTGTCGGCTGCAAAATGCATGCGCGAGGCTAAGGCAACGTGGGACATGGACTTTGAGCAATGGTACCCATCAATGAAGGCGGCCACCGAGAGCGCGATGGGTGCACTCCTTAGCGGCGAAATGACGCCAAAACAATGCGTGGATGCCATGGAAGCAGCAGCCGAAAAGGTACGGAAAGACAAATCGATACCAAAACATAAAATTTGATGCGCAAGCGAGACCAACAACTAACGATTATAGCTTTTCTGGCGCCAGCTGTAATCCTATATGCCATTTTCTTTCTCTTTCCCATGGCGCAGGCATTCTATATTGCGCTTTTCCGCTGGCGAGGGCTCTCGACAAACAAAGAGTTCGTTGGGCTGCAGAATTTCCGCACCCTCCTTCTGGAAGATCCAATTTTCTGGAAGGCGCTCAGCCACAACCTAGTATTTTTGGGCATATCGCTCCCCGTAGTTTTAATTGTGGGGCTATTCGTCTCCTATGCCCTGAGCCGCAAGGTATGGGGCGCAAGTATGTACCGAGCCGTGTACCTCTTTCCAAACATGATCTCGGTCGTTGCAGTAGCCGTCCTGTGGTCGTTCGTCTATAATATGCAGTTTGGACTCCTCAACAGCTTCCTAAAAGCAATCGGCCTCGAAAGATATGCAACCGGATGGTTAGGCGAACCCTCAACTGCACTGCCTGCGGTAGTCGTAGTAAGCATTTGGTACAGTCTTGGCTTTTATATCGTGCTCTTCCTGGCTGGAATGCAAAGCATACCTACGTCTTTTTATGAGGCAGCTGCAATAGACGGTGCAACCCACTGGCAGTCATTTCGCCACGTCACAATACCACTGCTCTGGGAAATCTTAAAGCTAGGGGTTATTTACCTTGTCATACATACACTAAATATCTTTGGATTAGTCTACGTTATCACATGTGGTCAGTGTGGCCCGAATTACCACACCGAAACGATGTTGACTTATCTTTATCGGTTAGCATTTACTGAAAGTAATTATGGATATGCTACAGCTTTGGGTGTTGTAGCTTTCTTGTTGATACTCGGTTTCGCACTCATATCACTTCGCCTAATGAAGCGAGAGGC
Source organism: Armatimonadota bacterium (assembly GCA_029907255.1). Lineage (NCBI taxonomy): Bacteria > Bacillati > Armatimonadota > Armatimonadota bacterium. Next base: position 121,772 of record JARYMF010000008.1, on the reverse strand, counting down.
AGTGGAGTTTTAGAATGGGAATTAAGCGTGGTGGGAGTCAGAATAAGCTAAAAAAGATTCTGATTCTGATACCTGTTGAGGTGATTCTTATTGCATATGCCATTATCGTTGTCTACCCAATGATTTGGCTTATCTCTGTTTCGCTGAAGACTTCTTATGAAATTTTTACAAATCCTTGGCTACCAACTCTAAAACCCCAGTGGCAAAACTTTATTGATGCTTGGCAAAGAGCCGAGATTGGGCGGTGTTTCTTTAATAGCGTAATCGTCACCTCAATTTCTATGTTTTTTATCCTGCTTATTGGTTCGATAGCGGCCTATGCCCTTGCCCGCTTTGTCTTTCGAGGGCGAGAGATAGTACATACTGCCTTTATTAGCGGAATGATGTTTCCTGTGTTTCTCGGCATTGTTCCGCTCTACCTCCTACTTAGCCGGTTAAATATGCTCGACAATTATTTTGGATTAATAACCGCTTATGTTGCTTTCTCGTTATCCTTCACCATATTCGTCCTTACTGGTTTCTTTAAAACGCTGCCTTACGAACTTGCAGAAGCCGGCCTAATAGACGGATGCTCGCATTTTTCGGTCTTCTGGCGGATTATGCTTCCCCTTGCCAAACCAGGGCTGATTACGGCTGGAATCTTTAATTTCTTTGGCATTTGGAATGAATATCCGCTAGCACTTGTCATTATAAGCAGCAACGAACTCCGAACTCTGCCTCTTGGAATTGCCAATCTCCTGATGGTTGAACACTATGAGACAAATTGGGGGGTGCTCTTTGCGGGTTTAGTAATCGTAATGATCCCCACACTCATTGTATATCTCTTCTTCCAGCGTCAAATTACCGAAGGCCTCACCGCGGGTGCGTTGAAGGGATAATTGTTTCCTCAAAATAAATAGACAAGCCAAATTCCGAAAAACCTCATAAATTACAGTCTCCCGCCCAAACCAGCCAAAAAAAAGCCCACTGAACTTCCAGTGGGCTTTCTCATGAGGGATGGCTACATGCCGGCAAGAGAACCGGCAATGCATTGGGATGAAGGAGGTATGATTATAGCGCTGCAATCACCTGCCGTTAGTAATCGTCTTCACTATTTAAGACGAAAGAAATAGAAAGGAAGTTCCCAAAAATGAAAACGTTTTCATTTTTTCATAAAAAAATTAATGTGCCCGTCTTGTAGTTGTGGGACGGGCACATGCACAGCAGCTGCCTCTACTGCTGTGAGGTTTGGAAGGAGTAGAGTACATAAAAACATGATGCAAGAACTGTGCCAATCCGACAAAGAAGCTGTATGCCAATAGCTAATGGCTTACAAAGGATTCGCGCGGTCTTAATGAATTAACCGTTTTTAGGCGCTAAAACAAAAAACGAGGTTTAAAATTATTACTAGTAAAGTGCTGCCTCAGGCGACCTACGCTCAGCACTTTTGACAAGGCTAATACCTGTCTTGATGACTTTTTCATCCTCTGATGTAAATCGCCCACTCCAGCTTATAATGCCAATTCCCCTTTTGCTGGCTTCCGAATAAATATACTGCAGGTCTTGAACCTCTGGATTGCCAAAGTTCACGCCACAAAGACCTGGGGTGGAAATCACATGCGGGAATATCTGATAGCCCTTTCCACAGTAATGAATCCAGCCACCGTTAAACTCTGCAAGACAGCGCTCGTTGTAAGGCCGGCAGAACTCCAGGTATGCGGACGACGAAATGTTCGTCGGAGCATCCTCACATATTCGTATGCCGCCTCTTACTTTCATTTGCGAGTGGTAACTCCAGTCATTGCACTCGCCAATTATTTCTTTTTGAGCCTTTGTAAAAGCAATATAAGTTTCGGTAACGACATCAAGCAAGCGGTGAACCAAATCTGGGTTATCATATATCTCGGTATAAATTCGGTGCCCCATGATGAGATGTGCGGTATCAAACGGCCCTTGTGTATCGCAGATAAACACATGCACCGCTTTGCTCAAGTTTGGGTATTGAGAAAGAGTGTCCAGATAGAACTGCTCAGTCTCAAAAACCCTTGTTCCGAGACCTGATGAAAGGTCAGGAACACCCCTATCAAGCGCTTTCATTAATTCCGTCTCAGAAAGAGGCTCGCACCAAGGCATATTGTTCATCGTAAGGGATATTTTGCAACCGAATAATGAAGCAACTGTTCCGACACCATAGTTCGCACGAATGGTATACATTCTATCATCCCTGAGGTTTGCACCTTGCCATACACCAGCGAGCTCATTTATGAGCATCTTCTCCATATCATAAAACGCCTCGGAATATGGATATGTCTCCCAGCCCGGGACATAATCTGGATTCAGTATCGGCAGCCTGTCAACCGCCTTGTATGAGAATGTATCCTCAAGCAACCGCTCTGACTGCCTGATATGATTAATATCTATCAGCGAGTCCAACTTTTCCAGTCGTTTTTGCAAATTGGGTACAGGCATGGGCACCTCTCAAATTTTGAATGGGCGAATTAGGGATTGAAGTGGATAAGAATTCCTTATTCGCCCATTCCAAAACTAGCATTTTAAATGCTGCTTATAGCCGCTTCTAAAATATCCAACCCTTTCATCATCAAGTCTTCAGGTATGACAAGCGGTGGAGCGATGCGAATGACGTTGCCATAGAAACCAATCGGGGCTATTAGGATTAACCCCCGCTTGAATGCTTCCTGGGTGATTCGGCGAGTCATCTCGGCATCTGGAGCTTTGCTCACTTTGTCCTTTACTACCTCAACGCCGACAGCTAAACCCATTCCTCGGACGTCGCCTACCATTTCATATTTTTCCTTCATTTCATTTAGGCGATTGAGCATCTTTTGTCCAAGATCTGCCGCTCTCTCCGCAAGTCCTTCTTCTTCTATAATCTGAATCGCCGTCAAAGCAGCCCTCGAACATAAAGGATTTCCGCCGTTGGTGCTCGACATGCTTCCTGGTTCCAAAACATCGAGTATCCGAGATTCACCGACCAGCGCCGAAATTGGCACTCCGCTTCCAATGCCCTTGCCTAGACATAAGAGGTTAGGCTCAATACCCCAATGCTCATAGGCAAACATCTTCCCTGTGCGTCCAAACGATGATTGAACCTCATCTAATATGAAGAGAATATCACGTTCTTCGCACCACTTCTTTAGCCTCTGCATGTAGTCACCCGGCGGGATAATCGAGCCCGCACCGCCTTGATAGGATTCTGTAATTAACGCTGCCACAGAACCTGTGCTCTCAGTTTCCAGCAAGTGGTCGAGATAGCGCAGGCACGTATAATTGCACTTTGGATATGTTTGCTCGAAGACACATCGGTAGCAATAACAGAACGGCGCATGCAGAATGCCGGGAACCATTGGTCCAAAGTGCCGCTTTACGCCCTGCTTTCCTCCAACGCTCATCGCCATGTATGTTCGCCCATGGAATGCGCCATGGAACGCGATGATCTCATATTTGCCTGTGTATCTTCTTGCGACCTTGATTGCGGCTTCCGTAGCCTCTGCGCCAGTTGATAGGATGAACGCTTTATCTAAATTCGGAGATGTAATCTCCACTAACTTTGCAGCCAACTGAGCCCGCCAAGGGTTCACAAAATCATACGAGTTCATCAATTCGGCAGCTTGCTCTTGGATTGCCTGGACATGATTCGGATGGCAATGGCCCACATTAGTGACAAGCACGCCGGATGTAAAATCAATGAACAGGTTGCCATCCACATCCTCTACAACGGCGCCTTTAGCACTTCGCCACACAGCAGGCACTTGATCCGACATCGAATGTGGCTCGTACTTTCTTGACATTTCAATAAATTTTGAGGCTTTTGGGCCTGGTAGTTCTGTCTTAATGCATGGTACTTCCATTGATAACTCTCCTCGTACTTACCTTTACAACTTGACGACCTCGCCGGTCTCCAAGCTTTTTGCAATTCCCGCACATATGCGGGTTACTTCGCGACCATCTTCACCTGAAGGATACTTCCCAGCTAGTTGTTCAAGGGCGCCACCATTTTTCAAAAACTGCACGTTATAAACAAAATCGGCGATACTCTCAACTCCATAGCCTCGATATATTATTCGCCCCTGCTTGTCTATTTCCTCACGCATGAAGTTGTTGTTCCAGGTGCGCATACCTTCGTCTTCGAAGCATGACCTGTCGCCGCGGTCCTGGCTGTCAACCTCCCACACACCTTTCGTGCCAACTATTCTCATGCCTTGATTCACAATTGCCTCAAATTTTCGAGGAAGTATCCAAGACACATCAAACGAAACAGCTGCGCCATTCTTGAATGCCACAAGTGCACTCACCGAATCATACATATCTATGCCAAACTCGCCAAGGAGCTTTTTCTTGCTACCTTTTGCCCAAACAGATTCACCATCAGACTTTATAATCCACCTCATCAGGTCTATAAAGTGACTGCCTAGAAACCAAAGCGGTGAACCATGTGGCGCCCAATGTGGGAACCAATCAACTGGCACCTCAATTCGGTCTTCCATATAGCAATGGCCATATAGGATGTCCCCCAGCTTCCCCGCACGAACACCCGCCTCGACCGCCATATGGTCGGGATCATATCGCTTATGAAAATCCACCTGCAGAATTACGTTGTTCTTCCTTGCCGCTTCAATCATTTCGTTACAGCCCTCAACTGTGACGTCGAGCGGCTTTTCACATAGAACGTGCTTGCCGCAATTCGCGGCGTACACGGTAATTTCGCGATGAAGGAAGTCGGGAGTCACCACAGTAATTGCGTCAAGGTCCTCCTTCTCTAGCATCTCTTTATAATCGAGATAGCCTTTGACTCCATAGATTGGCTCGTTACGGTCAATCTCCTCCTGCTTGATAGTGGAAAAACCCTTCAGCTCAGCGACGCCATCCATTTCCAGCTGTTTAAAGATTTTTAAATGGACCTCGCCAAACTTTCCTGCCCCCACTACTGCAATCTTTACTGCCATGCTAACCTCCAAAAGAACAAAAAGTTTCTGAACCCCATTCTACCGCAGAGGCTCTTGAAATTTCCGAACCACTAGCGTATCCGTTCTTACTTGCAAAACCCAAGTTCTACTCCGATGCTCAAGATACCAAAGCGTATGTATACCAAACTATAAGGCAATCGTATTTCTCTAAGTTCCGCACCATCGAATAAGAAAATCTGCCAGAATTTTCGCACCAAGCGCTATGTCATCTATTGAGATTTGTTCGTCGAGCGCATGAGCGTAAGGAAATTTTCCTGGGCCGAATACAACCGTGGGCATACCACCTCTATGCCAGAAAAGGCGCGCATCGCACGATGCCGTCATTCCTGTAATATCGGACTTTGCGCCCAATGAAATTGCTGATTGGTAAAGCTCCTGCGCCAGCGGGTGGTCTGGTGGCATGCGGTAAGCCTCGTTATGAAGGCGCGTGAACTCAAGGGTATAGTGGTTGCGAGTCCAATCATCAACGCCTGCTTCGAGCGCAGCTTTGACCTCCGCCTTGATATCTGCTAATCGTTTATTAGGCAGGAAACCGACACCGCCTTCTATCACACAATTGCCTGCCACCATAGAAGGCCACTCGCCACCCTGGATTGTGCCGATATTTACTTTGACATTTGCCGCTGTATCGGGAAACAAAGGATCGCCCCCGGATTCAGCCACAAGCTTTTGTTCGTATTTTTGGAGCACGCGAATCGCATCCATCATTTTCTCAATCGCATTTACGCCGTCGCGCCAACGTCCCATATGAGTGGATCTGCCTTCGATTGCAAGCTTGAACCATACTGCTCCGCGTCCAGCTGGCCTTACGCCGAAGTCGGTTGATTCCATTACGACCACGCCATCAGCCCTCATGCCGTCAAGAATTACCGAAAGTGCGCCATTGCCACCTGCCTCTTCCTCGATTACAAACTGGACCATCACATCGCCGCTAAGCCTTACACCGGCATCTCTTAGAGCTACTAGTGCCTGAATGATTGTAGCTACGTGGCCCTTTGCGTCAACAGCGCCGCGTCCATAAATAACGCCATTCTCAATTCGTGGTTTAAAAAGCTCGTCCGGCCCAGGGACCACGTCCACATGAGTGTTTAAGATAATACTTTTCCCCTTGCCTTTGCCGGGAAGTGTGAAAACGAGATTTGCGCGGCCTTCGTAACCCTTGTGATTTGGCACGAGCGTATAATCGGGGTCCATCTCAATGCCTGGATGTATTGGGACAAGGCGGGGCTCGAAACCAAGTTCGCAAATATAATCAGCAAGGAACCTCTGAACCTCGCCCTCATTGCCAACTGTACTTCGGAAGGAAATGAGATTGGCAAGAAGGTTTGTTGCATTATTCGACCATTGGTCAATTAAAGAGGATATTTTCGCATCCATAAGGCTAGTTCTTCCTCAAAACGATGGCGCTTAGTGGGTCACCACCTTGAAAACTATACCAGCGCTGCTCATCGGTGTCAATGTTTAGAAAATTGTAATTTTTTTATGGAATGATGAAACCGTAAGACTTCCTTAATCGTCTAAGGTTCATGAAGATACATAACGCGAACCCCCAGGCGCAGAGGTGAAATCATGGCCTGTGAGTACAAACCAGACGTCTTGCGGTCATCAAGCTATCGCCTGGCATATGAAAACAACAGAACGGGAAACATCCGGCTAATCACAGTAGTTGCCATGCTCGGATTGGTAGCAATTGGATGGCGCATGTCGCCTTACCGGTTTGGTATTGTTGTTGGCGACTCGATGACGCCGTCACTCAAGCCTAACCATCCATTTCTTATGGAAATACGTTCCTATAAGCATTACCCGCCTGCAAAAGGCGACGTAGTTGTCTTCGAATGGAACGGGGAAATGTGCATCAAGCGCGTAGTTGGTAGCCCAGGCGAAACATTATGGCTCCTTGAATACCCCAAGGATAAAAGTCCGTTGCATACCAGGTATGTGATTCCAGCTTCGGAGCTGTACCAGCTTCAAGAACTTTATGGCAAGCTTCCAAATGTGGCAAAATTCAAGAAAGTGCGTGTACCGCAGGGATGCGTCTATGTTGTCGGAGATGCTCAGGGGCTTTCACTTGACAGCCGATACTTCGGTCCTGTTGAGACGGAAAAGATTATTGGCAAAGTGCTCCTGCCAACGACAAGAAAGATTCCTTCGCTAATTGGGCGCGAACAATTAATGGCAGAAAATTCACGCACGTAACATTCTCGCGAATACCCTCTGTATGAATCCTTCAAATCATGGTATAATCCCATTCGTTCACTATTCCTAAGGGCTATGTTGCAACTGCAATGAATATTGTGCGTTATACAGAAAACCCATTAATCACACCTGAAGACGTGCCTCCATCGAGGTCTGATTTCGAAGTTGTATGCGTATTCAACGCGGGCGTGGCGGAGTATAAAGATGAGATAATACTTTTGCTGAGAGTCGCCGAGCGTGCAGTTGGAGACGAAAATACCGTCCGCGTGCCAATTTTGAAATGCAAGGACGAAAACACATGCATCGAGATTCTCGAGTTTAACCGCAACGATTCGAAATATGACTTCTCGGACCCCCGGGTCATACGCAGCTCAGAGCAAGTGTTTTTAACAACTATATCGCACCTTCGCATCGCAAGAAGCAAAGATGGCAAGCGCTTTACTGTGGATGCCAAGCCTGCAATTTTTCCAGATCGGCCTTCAGAAGTTTACGGTGTAGAAGACCCAAGAATTACAGAAATTGATGGTTTATACTACATTGCCTATAAAAGTGTCTCTCCAACAGGGATATGCACAAGCTTGGCGGTAACTCAAGACTTCGAACATTTCGAAAAGAAAGGCATAATATTCTGCCCTGAGAATTTAGACGTCTGTATCTTTCCAGAAAAAATTGGCGGCAAGTATGTTGCGCTTCACAGACCTGTGCCGCGATATATCGGCACACCAAATATTTGGCTTGCGCACTCACACGATCTTCTCCATTGGGGAGACCATCGCTTCCTTCTTGGCGTGCAGCGCGGCAGCTGGGACAGCGGACGCGTCGGCGGTGGAGCCATACCCATTCGAACAGAGCACGGTTGGCTAGAAATATATCATGCGGCAACCGAAAACCATTATTATTGCCTTGGAGCACTCCTCCTAGATCTTGACAAGCCGTATAAGATTCTTGCAAAAAGCGTCGAGCCCATCATGCGTCCGGAGGCGCCCTATGAAACACAAGGCTTCATGCCAAACGTGGTTTTCACATGTGGAGCACTAGCAAGGGGCGACACCTTAAGCATTTACTATGGCGCCGCCGATACCGTTGTTGCCGGTGCTGATGTGAGCATTAGCGATATACTCAATAGCCTTCAGCCGGTTTAAATGACTCAAGGCTAGGTTTAACAAGTATTTGCTTCTATTCTCAAAACGCCCAATCCAAACGAGCAGCAGCAAAGTTTTCAGTTACATCCAAACCGGCACCTCCTCCATTATCTACTTTTCGGTGGGAGTATTCAAGCTGGAGCATCAAATCATGCTCAATATGCTGCCTCATACCGATAGTTATGCGGCTTATGTCATGGTTATCCGACGATGGAGTGTTTACCCAATCATAACGGAGAAAATGCGCAGAACCCATCTGATAGTGATTTAGTTGGAGGAAACCGCCTGAGAATTTGTAGTCTCCAGTTCCCACCAAGTTAAAGGCGGAACCGTCTCGCCCTTGAAGATATTGAAATAATACATTCCACTGCCCTTTGTTTAGGTTCGCATCGAAGCCCACGCGACTAAAACTTTCTCTTTTATCTGTCAAGTTAGCATTATCCGTAGGCCTTGCTTTTCCAAAATAGGCAATCGCCCCAAACCGTTGGCCTGAACTCTGACCCATGCCAGGACCCAAAATGTACGCACCCCTGATGTACACATCTGCAGGCGATTGGTCATTTAGATTGGTACGTGAGCCGTTGACCCAACCAAAGGCATACTGCCACGGCTTCTTACCATAGCCTACTATCTCAATTCCATCTGTTGTACTTGCCAATGAAAACCGATTGGCCGAGCCCAAGCCACCATCAAACTCATATATCTCATATGGAGAAATAGTAATTGACCGAAGCACAGAAAATGGCAAAACTGCCGTTTCAAAACGACCGACTCTGACATTTAGCCACGTAGAACGCAGATAACTGAAGACCACGTTTGCCTGTTCTACTTCTGCATCCTGGGCTTCCACACCGTTAGTGGGCTCAATCCGCGGCAAATACGCAACGAAAAAACCTTTCCTAAAGCCGAGAACACCGCCTCCCAAAACATCGAGTCCGTTTATTTGAAACTGATTGACTTCGTCTCCAGCCCCGTTTGGTGAGAATGAATCTATTGTATAGCCAGCCATCGTCCTAAAAGCAATTGGTGGTCCTCCCAACTCCCATAAAGTTTTCTCCAAGTTCTCCTGCCCTGGTATGTTATAACCATTCCATCGAAACTTTTGTCCAAAATCGTTTAGTGCGGGCCATGAAACATGGCACATCTCGCAATTGAAACCATATTTGCGGGCGAAAGCAGGGATGCCAAAAGAGGGAGTCATAGCAATTAATATGAGGAACGCCAAAATTGTTGTTATTGTCCAACATCGCCGACTGCTCATTTAGTAGCCCCTTTCCACATTTCCCTAAGTTGCTGTGCAGTAATATTTGGATTTGGTAGCGCAGGCTGTTCCATTACGGGGTAAGGCCCAGTAAGCGCTTTCATAAACTCAATCAAATCTTCCTTCTCTTGCACTGTTAGACCGAGCGGCACCATTGCCGGGTCGAGATTTGGATTCGGTATTCCGCCCTTATTGTAAAGCTCAATCACAGCCTCCAGGGTCGGTTCCGAACCGTCGTGCATATAGGGAGGTGTGAGTGCAACAGCCCTAAGCTTCGGCGTAAGGAACGCACCCATATCCTTTGGATCGTTTGTGACGCCGTATCTACCTACATCCTTAAACTTTCCGTTTACATAACCGACCCCAAGGTTGTGGAAACGTGAATCACTGAAAGCTGGGCCGCTGTGACAAACATTGCAATGTCCCTTGCCATTAAACAGCTCCATACCTCGGATTGCAGACTTGCTCATTGCCGATTTGTCACCGGCGAGGTACTTGTCATATGGCGACTCACCTGTGACAATCGTGCGCTCAAACGAAGCAATGGCTTTTGCTAACAAGTCAATTGTTGGTTTGGCACCAAACACTTCCTCAAATTGAGTTACATAACCTGGTATGTGGTTCAGCCGGAACTCAATCTCTTCTTTGGTAAGATCCATTTCGATTGGATTTTGAACAGGCCCGACGGCCTGTTTTTCCAGATGCAATGCTCGCCCATCCCAAAATTGAGGGATAACATACGCTGTGTTTATAATTGAGGGTGAATTTCGCATCCCCTTCTGATGTGCCACTCCCTCAGAAACAGGAGTAGTATCCGCCCAAGCCTTGTCCGGACGGTGGCAGCTCGCACAGCTAATTGTCCCATCCGACGAGAGCCTTGCGTCGAAATATAATTGAGCCCCAAGCCTAATCTTTGCATCCGTCTGCGGATTGTCTGGAGGAATTGGCACTGCCGGTAAAAAACCATTTGCATAGATTTGTCCTATCTCGCACACCGCTGGCATACTAATTACTGCCAAAATCACAAGCAATACACCAATCCGCATGTTTTCTGGCCCCTTCCCATGAGAACGCATTACAGCACTAAGTGCAAGCAAATATACAAAACCCAAAATACCCAATACATTCAACTTTCAAACACGGAAAAAGCTGTAAAGCGGTATTTATGCTGCAAATGGGGAGGGAGAGGCCTTGCATATGTAATTATTGCGTCTACGCGGACACTTTCGCAAGGCCCCAGCACTTTTAGCTAGAAATTCACCTACTCAATTCAACTATCGCTTGCCTTCATACACAGGCTCATTGGGCCTCGGAAGGCGGTCTTCTACCGGCGGAAGCTCAGGCCCGCCACGCTTGGGTTTAGTTAGATAGTAGTACGCAGTGCTCGAATAGTCATTGCTTAACTTGTTTGCATGTCCATGCTCAATCGTCACCAAAATGCTCTTCCTAAATCGGATGGGGTCTTCTATGTAATAACGATAAACTGTGTTCTTCCCTTTCCAGCGCCAATTCTCATTTCCACTATAGAGGATAATCCCATGATATGGCGCATTATACTCCTGGGTTGGGCAATATGCGCAGTTAAACCAATCTTCCGTGCCTGTTCCATGAAGCGATGGCGGCCATTTTTCGCCATCGATGAAGACCATATCGTCTCCCTCGCCATACCAATCGTTGGGATTTCTTTGAAAGCAGTCAATATCGAGATGGGCGCCGCAGTAGATGCCATCGCCTTCGACGTCGCAAATGACATAGTTACCCTCAGCACTCGGATGCTTCATTCGAGGAGTCTCCGCATAATCCTCGCGCCTCAAACCCTCCTCGAACGCCCAACCATGTGTATCAGCCTCCCGCCGCCACTGAACATGAAAATATGCAAGACCTTCGACCGCTTCCTCCGATGGGTATTTTTCGTAGTCAATGTAAAAATAATGACTGTATGTTTCTGGCGATTGATTCTCAACCTCAATTATTCCCTTTTTCTTAAACGGCATTGGCCACCAAGAATTGAATCCCTTTCCATTCTGGGGACTCATTTGAAGTGGGAGGGTAACAAAGTTCTTGCGCATCCCATGTCCCATACCAAAAAAGTCACCAATTGGGCACTCAACGCTCGGCTCTGGGCAGTCATCCCAATACATGCGCAGCACTATCCGGCGAACGTAATCTTCTTGTTTGATGCCCAATGTCATCCATATGTGCTTAATGCACGCTGGTCCCTCGATTTCGGCTAGAATTCTCTTCTCCCCAGCGTCAATGCGCCACATGTCGGCATTTCCACCAGTTGTATCCCAACTTGATATGCGGTGGCTTGTATAATCACGCAGCCTTGGCAAGGAAGCTAGACTTGTCAGACCAATCATTGGCTAACCCTCCTAAAATCTCACAAATTCTTGCCAATAGGGTATTTCAGAGAAAGCAAAGCCAATTCCTGCAATAAAAAGTGGGCGGAGGCCGAGGCCTCCGCCCACCAAAAGCCCTAGAGATTTAGATTAATGGGTGTGCGGGGTTACGCCATAGTGGCTCTGCGTTCCATGCAGGTAAGCAATGCCTGCATAATCCTGATATGTCGAGCTTATGAGTTTGTTGCGGTCGGCGGTGTTGGTTATGAACGCAACCTCGCCCAGAATTGCAGGCATCGTTGTCCCGGTCAGCACTGTGAACGAAGCTGTCTTTACACCCCTATTTACCGTTCCCATATGGGAAACGAGTTCAGGGTTAACCTTGTTACGCAGGTCATAGGAATAGGTGCTGCAACCAGGGCAGCAGTAGGTCTCCGTGCCGTTAGCCGAGCTGTCGCTGAAAGCATTGCAGTGGGTGCTTTCGAACCTATTTGCTCCCCATGTGTTGGCTATCGAGCACCTGCTTGAGAGGGAAACGTAGACATCGCTTGTCCTTGTCATTTTTGTTGAAGCCGCATCATTAATGAAGCGGACATTCATCCTGTTACCAATTGCAAGGTTGATGTCTTCCTCTTCATAACCGCCACTTACTGCGCCTGGGTCCGAGCCACCATGACCCGGGTCAATGCAGATTTTCTTGCCCGTAAGGTGGGCGCTGACGCCGGAAGCAAGACAAATCACCAGCGACAGCATGCAAATTACAGTTAGCATCTTTCTCATTTACAAATTCCTCCTTTCCAGTTTTCCGTAAAATAGGTGCAGTGTGCCCTACATACGTTCTTTTAACTCATAGACCACCTCCTTTGCGTACATAGCTCCAAACCCCTTAGGGTTGGATTGGAGCAATATATACAACGCCGTCAACTACATAGGCGATGTACTTTCCATCTGGCGACCAGCTTGGCCACGATTCAATCCCGGGCGTGTTAGTGAGCTGATATCGCTCAAGTCCATCAACGCTTGAAACCCACAGGTCGGATGAAAGAATGGAATGGCCATCGTCAGATGTAACTTCATAAATTAAGTATCTTCCATCCGGCGACCATGAGGGATTACTTCCCGGACCTAGGTCAACTGGCAATCCGCCCTTCTTATCAACAACGTATATCTTGCCACCAAAACCTTCAACCGCGTACTTATCCCCATCGGGCGACTCCACCGGCGTGTTGAAGCCTGCTTCATCCTCACCCTCGAGTAACTTCTTGCGATTGCCGTTTTCATCAATAGCCCAAAGCTGGTTGTCAGAATCAACATACACTCCCACTGGAGGCTTTACTTCCGCCTGCTCCACGCTTAAAAGGGACCCATAAGCAGCGAAAGTAGCCCCTGTTACATCCATAAGCATGAATGTGCCAAAGATGTTTACGATTTTCGATAACAACCCCCGACCTTGCGTAAGGCTGTACGTGCTCTTAACATTTCCATCCTTATCAACCGTAACAAGTTCGTCACCTGAGCGATATGTTAAGCCATCCTTGCCCCACTTCGGCGGTAGTAAATCGTTTTCCCAAGGAGAAACCTGCTGAACTTTCCCATCCATGCCAGCTACCATAGCAGCCATTGCTACATCGTCATCACCCTGCCGCATTCTATACGCAAGCGCCTGGCCATCAGGCGACCAGGAGAATTTCCATCCCGAAAGCGATGCATCGGAGATTACCTTTAGATTGCCCATCAAATCAGTATAGTAAAGCCCTTGAAACCTGTCTCCGGCCAAAGCAAGACCTTCGCCGGTTGGCGACCAAACAGGGCTGACAAACTGACCTTGCAGGGGAAGTGCAACTCCAGTACCAAGCTGAAAAGCGCTAGCAGGTAATACAACCAAGCAAATCGCCAGACCAAGCATTAAAACTGCATGCATTGCTCTCATTCTTTTTCCTCCAAGTTTATGGGAAGCTCAGGATCAAATTTGGAAACCAATACATATTTGATGTTGAGGTCATGCCGCTCGTCGGCGGAACCTTCGTTATTTAGGGCAGATGTGGAATTGTTCTTATCCGACTCGTTACCTTCAGATTTAATATCGGCGATAAGTGTTATAGTAGCTTGCGCGCGCATTACTTTGCCTTCCTCATACGCAAAATGGGTCACATGCTCCCCTTTTTCAGTGCCAACAAGAAATCTCTTTGGCGCCTCTTTTGTAGAAGAACTTTTGGCTTCAGAATTTTCACTCTTCTTCATCTCAAACTTGAATGGCACTTCAAATGTGCTCTCAATTTTTGCGCAATCTACCCCATCAACCCGTTCAAAACCAACCAACTTTGAGACCGTCTTCACTGTTACCGACTGGTCAAGCGCCTCAATAGGGTATTCCTGTTCCCAAGTATCCCCGACGTGAAGTTCTTTTTGTGGTAAACCAAGAAACTTCAGCTGGCTTAGGATATTTTCTATAGTTCTATCCTTTGGCAAGCCGCTGGTTTTCAGCTCTTCGATGCCCTTAATTTTTCGAACTTGCCCATATTTATCTACTTCTAGGTCGAGTGGCGGGAAGGTCATCAAAGTTTCGCCAAAGTTAGGAATTGAAAGGGTTGCACTGAGAACATCCAATTCAAGCTTCCAAACATCTTCTTTTGGAAGGTAAGCCGTTGCATGTTGTATAACAGTCAGCCAAGTGTGCGTTTCAAACTCCGTCTCATTCGTCCCCTTCGGCAACGCAAAAACACCCGAGGCGTCTATCGTCATGTTGTATCTGCGCATCTCGCCTACCTTGAATTTGTACTCAAGGTTGACGCTAGCCGGTGGATTCTCCACCTTTTCTATCTTTTCATTTTTTGCACCAGTGTCTTCGGCTCTGATTGGAAGCAATGCAGCCGAAAGGAGGCAAAGTAACAATGTGCAAAAAATTGCGATAGCTCTTTTCACCTTTTATATCCCTCCTCTCAGCTTAAGTTATACGTGTAACTTATAAACTTATATTTTTAACACGTCCATGTGTTTTGGGTTCGCATCCAAGCTAATTGCCTCCCAGCAATTGAAGCCTAACCCTTTTAGCACTACTGCTTGCCTTAGGGTTCAATTGGAGCAATATAAATCTTGCCGTCCAAAATATAAGCAATATACTTACCGTCGGGCGACCAAGATGGGTCCGCCTCGATGCCAGGCGTACTAGTAAGCTGAAATCTTTGGCTACCGTCTATGCTAGCAATCCAAAGGTCCGATGAAGTAATTATATGCCCATCATCCGTTGTTACCTCAAAAATTACATATCTGCCATCCGGCGACCACGATGGGTTATGCCCTTCTCCTAAATTAACTGGGGTGCCTCCCCTTGGATCAACTACATAAAGGTTGCCACTATATCCCTCTACACAATATTTGTCTCCTTGCGGTGACTCAGTCGGAGGACAGTACCCTGGTTCGCCTTCGACGTCGATAAGCTTTCGACGGTTACCATTTTCATCAACAATCCATATCTGGCTCTCAGAATCCACATAGACACCGCTTCCTGGTTTGCCGTCTGCCGCCTCGCTGGAAAGCGCACAAGCAAAACTAGTGAAAGTCGCCCCCGTGATTCTGCCAAGCATAAGATTTGCCGCCACGCTCATAACCCGTGACATAACACCTCGTCCCTGGGACAAACTGTGGACTGAGATTACGTTGCCTTCCTCGTCTATTGTGATGAGCTCGTCGCCCGACCTATAGGTTATCCCATCCTTTCCACATCTTGGTGGAAACAAATCGTTCAGAAAAGGAGTGAGCTGCTTTGAACCAGCCTCTCCTCTTTTCGCCTGCATTAGTGCTAAACCCATCCCATCTTCGCTACGAATCCTATATATCAAGCTTTGGCCATCGGGAGACCATTGATAGCGCCATCCCGCAAGCTTCGCATCAGATATCACCGAGACGTTGCCAGCCAGGTCTGTGTAATATAAACCAGTATAGCGTTCGCCTGTGAATGCTAAGCCGCTTCCATCTGGCGCCCACTTTGGCACGTTGAACAAGCCTGGAACCGGCACCGGAAGAGCAACACCCTCACCCAGCTGAAATGCAAAAACCGGCACAGCCATGAAAACAAACAAACATAAAATTGGTAAAATTAAATTGCGCTTATAGACAGGCTCACTTCTCATTTTTTGTTTGCTCCTCCTCTTTATCGTCTTCAGGCACAAGCAAGCATACCGTCAAGTATCTCAAGTCTACATCGTGCTCTATTTTGTGGGTATCTGGAGATTCATCCCCTACTGGCACAATTGCTCTGCTGTCAATGGGTTTAACTGCGGTTGATTCTTCGTCATCTTGGATGTCTGCATGCAAGTCTACTTGTGCATAAACTTGAACTGTGAAGCCCTCTTTATATGCAAAGTAGGTCCAGACACTGCCTGTCTCCGTTCCAGAAATAATCTGCGGCTTTTCTGGCTGTTTATTCTCAGATTCGTTGGTTAATTTTTCTTCAGACTTGTCTTTTATTTCCGAAGTTTTTGCAGCCCTATCAGATTTTCGAAGCTTGCTCAAATCTAGAGTGAATGGTGCTTCGTAGGTGGTTTCAATTTTGGCACAATCGAAGTTTCGAATTCTCTCAAAGCCCATAAGCCTTGATTTTACCTTTATCCTAGTAGCTTGCTGACCTGGAATCTGAATCTCATACAAGTCTTCCCAAGTTTCATCGGGCTTTACTTCCTTCCGAGGAAATCCTCCAAAAGGCAGTTGGTTAAGAACATTGCCTAAGGTTTTCTGCTGAGGCAGTCCAGGGCAAACGGCAAGTTCGTCAAGGCCCTTTAGCTTTTTAACCTTACCATATTTATCCGCCTCATATTCGATATGTGGAACAGTCATAAATATCTCGCCGAACTCTGGTATGAGCAGTGTGGCTTTAATTGTATCCCACTCAATACGCCAGCCCCCATCTGAAGGGAGTTGAGCAATCACATGTTGAACGGCTCTCATTGTTGTTCGAGCTTCCAGCTTCGATTGTTCGTCTTGGCCTGGCAGCCTCATCATGCCTTCGCCATCAATGTTGATGTCATACTTTCGAACATCACCTACTTTGAACTTGTATTCAAGCTGGAGGCTCTCAGGCGGATTCTCGACAGCACCACCCTCTTCTTTGAGAAGCTCTACCCTTTGAGCACATGAGGGCATAATGAAAACATAAGTCAAACAACTTACTATCAAAAATAACCGTAAATATTTCATGCAAATCTCCCGCTTTTTGATTGGCGGCATATAAACTTTCGTCATTTTGCCGATTCTTTCCGCCCTAACCGATTTTGTAACATGCCCTATTCCGCTCCAGACAGAGTAGCCATGCAGATTAGGTTATGTCTTTTATGTGGGGGCAAGACAAAGCCTGCCCCCACAAGGCCCGGTCAAACTAGACTAGTTCTTATGCCACTTAATGGCGTCTGCTATAACAACATAGCCGGTGGATGCCCAGCAAGACTTCTTGACCCAATAACCGCCTGTTCCGAGGTCAAACGAGCCGAGCGAGTTCCACTGGCCGCCGTTGGTCTGCTGGTTTACGTAAACATTGACGGCGCCACTCGTCGTGTTTATCTGATAAGCCGAGTTTGGCGACCTGTTGGTGCCAGCTGTCCACCATGCATAAACCGTCCAGCTGCCTGCTACAGGTATGTTAGGCGTCCAAGTAGCTGGATCGCTGGTCGCAGCTGTGCTTCTCCAGCGATAGTCGCTTCCATACTTGTCTGCGGCGCTTGTGCCGGTAGCCCAATTGGCTGAACAGGAGAACGAGCCGGAGCTATTGTCAATTATAATATCGCTCACTGGGTCGTGCGGCACTTCGCCATAGTGGCTCTGCGTGCCATGCAGGTATGCCCGTGCGGCTTCCTGTCGCCATGTTCCGCTCGCAAGCTTAGCATTGTCTGCGGCGTTGGTTATGAAGGCCACCTCGCCCAGGATTGCCGGCATATTGGTATTTACAAGCACATAGAAGTCGGCAGTCTTCACACCTCTGTTGACGGTCTGCATATGGGAAACCAACTCCGGATTAACCTTATTCCGGAGATCATATGACGTGGCGCTACATCCTGCACAGCAGAAAGTCTCTGTGCCATTTGCGCTACTATCACTGGCAGCATTGCAATGGGTGGAAATGAACCTGTTCGCACCATTGTTGTTGGCGATGTCGCAGCGGCCCTGCAGCGACACATATACGTCTGACGTTCGGGTCATAATGACCGTAGCGCCGTCAAGCTGGAATAGATTCCGAGCCCTGAGGCCAATATCAAGATTGACATCCTCTTCCTCTAGCCCGAATCCTACAGCACCTGGGTCCGAGCCGCCATGGCCCGGGTCAATGCAGATTTTCTGCCCAGCAACGCCGGCAAATGCCACCGACGAGCAAAGCAGAGCGAAACAAATGATGCAAAGTGTCCTCATTTCTCAAATCCTCCTTCTAATTTCTTTTTGTTGAAATTACGTTTACTTTACAATTAATATCCCTTCTTCTCTAAACACCACCTCCTCTCCTTCCGGCTGTTAGCCGAGTGCATGATATTTCAATTTATTTCAAAGGCTTCGCCAGATTTGAAACCTAATTACCTCCGCTTTCAAACTGCTTGAAAAATAAGCTGCTCAGCGCAGAACCATTCGTACAGCATCTCCAATAACAACGTAGCCTGTTGTAGTCCAGCAGGAAAGCTTCACCTGATTGCTCCCGCTAGCGAACTCCCAAGCACCCAAGCTGTTCCACGTGCCGCCATTTGTTTGCTGATTCTTAACCACAGTCTGCGAGCCACCGCTGTAGTACACAATGTAAGGCGCAGTAGCCGACCTATTAGTGCCTGCCGACCACCAAGCATACACCTCATATCTTCCAGACACTGGCAGGCTGAACGTCCAAGTCGCTGGGTCACTCGTAGCTTGCGTTTGCCTAAATCTATAGTTTGGACCATATTTGTCCTTCGCTATCGTTCCAGTGCTCCAGTTGGCTGACGCACTAAATCCGGCATCTGAGTTATCAACTATGAGGTCTACGGGCTGAAGGCACATAAATCGCATTGCGTCGGCCATAACGACTTTGCTCGACTCGCCTGTGCCATTGCCAACTTTCACATAGCCATTTGTCCCTGTGGCGAATGGCTTGGAGCTCACCAAAACGTTCCAGCGTCCGCCATTGGTTGTTTGGTTAATGTTCACTGTTTGGGAGCCGCCGTTCCAATACACGGTATGCGGTACCGCAGCAGACCTATTACTGCCCTGAGAATGCCATGCGTAGACATCATAGTTGCCCGCCATAGTGATGTTTGGCCGCCAAATTGCAGTTGCCGTTTCACTCGGCGCTGTGGTTGCATACCGGTAATCCGAACCATATTTATCAGTGGCCAATGTTCCCGTATACCATGTACCGGTGAAAGTAGCGGATGGATTATCTACGATAAACTCAAGATTTCCCCAGGTACCCGCAGCATACCGCTGGTCGACCGCCTGCTGAAAAGCAGTGAATAGGTCGCGCGAATCTCCACTAGGGAAACCATGGTCCTTCCAATACTCAATTGCCCAATTGTTCCAACCACCACTAGCCTGCTGATTGCAATCGTAAACAAACCATGTCATGCCGATTATATCTCGATTACCTGGCGTCTGGTTCCATGCGTTTACGTCCGCAAATGCATCTCTAACAAATTGGGCGCTGTTCTGCTCATCGTTGTCATCGATGGTATACCGCCCAAATTCCGTAATCCAAATGGGTTTGTTGCCAAAGCCTTTTTGGTCAATGATTCGAATTTGGGTGCGATATTGGTCTTGAAACTCCGATAGGGTCCAACCATAAGCATGAAGAGCAAACCCATCCACTTCGTTTGGGGAGAGATTGTCGAGAGTTTGGGCAAGATAATCCTTGCCCGCCATCCACCGCACGCCCTCCACAGGACCATAGCTGGGTCCCGCGAGCAAAACTATATGCTGTCCAGGAGGACCAACGCTTGCGCTCTGGTGTATCGCATTCCGAACACTGCGGTATACCTGGGCATACTGCGCTGGCTGAATCTTCCTATCAGGCCACAAGCTTCCCTCTGCACACAGGATATTCGGTTCATTACCTACTATCCAGATATGGCACTGGTTTTTAAGCACATTAACCACGTTATTTACAACTACCAACGGCCAGCTAGAATAATTAGGGTCGCTTGGCGCAGGAATGGTATCATTCCAGGTATAATCAACCCTTGTAATTAAGCTCACGTTCCACCCATAGAGGGTAGAATAAAGATCAGCGAAATACGAAGGTCCCCACCAGTAATCGCTGTGAGTGAGAACGGTCTCTGTATCCCAAGCTGAATACGTCGGCACATCCAACAGGCTCCTTGGAGCAGTATCTACACCTATTCCTTGGGTATGTCCCCACCAATGAATTCCAAAAAGTTTATTAGCATCAGCTCCCAATCCAGCATTACCACACAAGCAAACAAATGCCGCCATCAACCACAGCGAAAAAACAACTTTCAAGGACTTGTTCCTATACATACTTGTCCTCCTTATTCCCGGGGCAGATCGCATGGAGTGGGGCATGCGATCTGCCCCTCGCGCCGTGCCGAGTACTCGGCGTTTATTCAACCTTAGTCCAACGGACAGCGTCAGCCATGACAACCTTTGAGCTTTCTCCGGTTCCATTGCCTAGCTTTACATAGCCTGTTGTACCAGTTGCGAAGCTCTTTGTAGTTATCAGATTCCACTTGCCGCCGTTGGTAGTCTGGTTTACCTGAATTGTCACGTTTCCGCCACTATAGTAAACCGTGTACGGTGCCTTGGTTGAACGGTTGCTACCTTGCGGATACCAGACATAGACATTATAGCTACCCGCTGAATTGACGGTTGGAGTCCATTTCGCAGTAGCGGTTTCGCTTGAAGCAGTAGAAGCATATCGATAGTCAGACCCATACTTATCGGTTGACGATGTTCCGGTCGTCCATGTGCCAGTATAGGTAGCCGATGGATTATCCAAGATAATCCATGTGGTAGCCGTGTCACTATTGCTAGCGGCCGACTCGTTGCCGGCAGCGTCATAAGCCTTCACATAATAGGTATAAGACGTACCTGCCGACAAACCCGTGTTGGAGTAGCTTGTTCCGGTTACAGAAGTTAAGTACGAACCATTGCGGTAAATCTTGTAACCGGTTACCCCAACATTATCCGTTGATGCTGTCCAACTCAGGTCAATCTGGCTTGTTGATGCCGACACAGCATTTAGATTAGTCGGAGCACTAGGCGGCTGAACATCTATCGCACCTGTGTAGACGAACTTAACCGCATCGGCGATGACCACCCGAGAGCTTTCACTTGTGCCATTGCCTAGTTTCACATACTGAGCGGTGCCTGGGTCGAATCTCTTGTTGCTCGAAATTAGATTCCACGTACCGCCGTTAGTCTGTTGATTAACGCTCACCGACTGAGAACCACCATAATAGTAGACGGTGTATGGAGCCATCGTAGACCGGTTAGTGCCTTGGGAGTACCACACATAGGTGTTGTAAGTTCCACGCACCAACACATTAGGTGTCCACTTAGCCCATCTTGTTTCACTGGTCGCCGTGCTGCAGTAGTAATAGTCAGAGCCATACTTGTCGGTCGCCGAGGTGCCCGTATACCATGAGCCGTATAACTCACAAGCCGGGTTATCTACAATGATATCATCAACAACCTCAGACGCAGCGGTAGCAAATGTGTAATCTCCTGAAACCGCCTGGTTGTTAGCACCATCTTTGGACTTGACCCTGTAGTGATAAGTCGTGCTCGGCGTTAGCCCAGTCAGTTGTACAATATGCGATGTAACTAGGGTCATGTTCTCGGTCGTTTGATAACCATATGTGGAGGTTGGCCCATACTCTACCTGGCTGGTAGAAGCTTCATCGGTGTCCCAAAGCACCTGCGCAATTGTTGCACGAACGTCATTTGTGCGAACGTTCGAGATTATCGGCGGCGCTGAATCTACACCAAGCGTGAGGTCTAATGTCGATACCTGTCCAGCAGTGATGGTTACCTGACCTTGGCCGTTTGTGTAGCCTGGGCTGCTCGCAACAACCGTATAGGTACCCGGGTCAAGGTCAACAAACCCATAAAAACCTGCCCCGCTATTCTTCGTGGACACGTTTGCCCCAAGGACGGTAACAGTTGCAGGATAAACAGGAACACCGCTTGAATTCTTTACAAAACCTTTGAGCATCCCCTTAGTCGGACTGCTAATCCACGACATTGTCGGGACACTTTGGTAAGTCGAGAACGGTCCTGAAAGCAACGCGTTCTTGAAGCCTTCCCTATCAACAGTGCCACTATTTGTCACACGGTAGCAGTAGCACTGCACGCCCGGGAAGCCCATACTCTGGACCGAACTTATCTGGGTCATAGAGTTGCTAATAGTATTAAGGTATGAACCTTGAGCAATATAAACATGCCGTCCGTACTGCCGTGTGATATTGTCCTGATTTTCGGCGTTGAACTGGTTATTATCCGTCAAGTAATTCATAGGAGCCGCATAATCGAGGAAATGGCTTGACATCCAAAGGTCCCAGTTCTGGAAATAATATGTATTTGCGGTTGAGGCAGTGCTCCATACTGCTGCACCTACCTTAATGCTAGGCCTAATTGCCTTAGCCTCCAGATAGGTTCTCTTGACAATGTTTGTTACCTGGTCACGCCGCCAGTTGGACCATTGGGTGTCATTTGGAGACGGATTTCCCTGCAGTCCATATTCGGCATTGTACCTAGCAACCGCGGTAGGGTTGTAGCCCCAGTTAGTGCCAGCGTATCGAATATAGTCAAGGCATATGCCATCTATATTGTAATTCTGTACAATTTCCTTAAACACATTGCTGTAATGATTCTCGACCTCTGGATGACCTGGGTCGGTCCAACTACAGCCGTCTTCCTGGAACATCGAACCTGAATCGGTCAGCGAGAACCATTCAGGATGCGCATTGAAAATATGCTGTGGGGTAGTTGAAGGCGGCGGTGTAGTGCTTGTCCACGCTCTGTTGACCACTACCCAAGCATGCACTTCTAAACCTGCATCATGTCCCTTCGTAACTATATCTGCCAGGGGGTCGTAGCCAGCTTGAGGTGTAATGCTCCAACCAATCGGCTCATAAGACGATGTATAATATGCATCTGCACGCTTTCGCACTTCTACTAGAACGACATTACAATTACAAGCATCAACGTAATTGATCATTGCCGTGGTGGCGGTTGGATTCTCGAATCCAGAACCCCAAGCATCGACCCAGAAAGCACGATGTTCTGCTGCAAAACCCTGCCCCGGATTAAAGAGCAGAATAGCAAATAAAAAGAGTATAGATGTTTTTAAAACTACGTTTGAGCATCCTTTCATCTCCATCACCTTCTCTCTTAACTGCCTGCTAGAGGAGCCTATCCATAGGCTCCTCTAGCAATTAGAGTGTTTCTTACTGCTTAACCCACTTCACGGCATCTGCAATAACCACATAACCCGTGGTGGTCCAACAAGACAATTGAGTCGGATAGCCTGTTCCGGTACCAAAAGTCTTAGTGGTCAAAAGGTTCCATTGACCACCGCTCGACTGTTGGTTTTTGTAGACGGTGGTGCTACCGCCGCTGTAGTAAACAATATAGGGTGCACTCGAAGACCTATTTGTTCCCTGACTCCACCATGCGTACACTGCCCAAGTACCAGAGCTAGGAATATTGGGAGTCCAAGTTGCAGGATCACTCGTCGCCGCAGTGCTCCTATAGCGATAATTCGTCCCATACTTGTCCGTGGCAGACGTACCAGTCGACCAATTGCTAGAACAAGAGAAACCACCGTCTGAGTTATCAATAATGATCTCCGTGCCACCTCCACTAGGAGTTAGCGTAAAGTCAACGGTCTTTACCTGGCCGGCGACGATAGTTACATTCGCACTGGCGGTGTTGTATCCTGTTGCACTAGCGGTAACTGTGTAAGTTCCAGTTGACAAATCAACGAAGCCATAGAAGCCCGTGCCGCTATTCTTAGTGCTCTTACCTTGAATAGTAACAGTTGCGGGATAGATGGGATTGCCACCCGAATCCTTCACCTTACCCTTTAGCATGCCATAGGTCGGGCTGCTAATCCACGACATCGTTGGAACTGACTCATAGGTTGCAAACGGCCCTGAAAGCAACGCGCTCTTGAAGCCTTCCCTATCAACAGTGCCGCTGTTCGTTACTCGATAGCTGTAACACTCTACACCAGGCATAGGCTTATTCTGGACATAGTTAATCTGGGTCATTGAGTTGCTTATTGTGTTAAGATACGACCCCTGTGCAACGTAGATGTGCCGACCATATTGCTGGTTGTAATAGGTGTTCACCCACGAGTTGAAGGTTGTGTTGCTTGATGTATAAGCCATTGGGCTGGCATAATCCAACCAGTGGTTGCTCATCCACAAATCCCAATCCTGGAAGTAGCTATTTTTTCCTGTGGTCGAAGAGTTCCAAACAGCCGCACCAATTTTTATGGAGGGCTTAAGTGCTTTAGCCTCCAGGTAGACCCTCTTTACCATGTTTGTTACCTGGTCGCATCGCCAATTGCACCATGTGGTATCCGACGTAGAGGGCGTGCCCGTCCTTCCATACTCGGCATTGAAGCGAGCAACAGCCGTCGGATTGTAACCCCAGGTCGTTCCAGCATAGCGGATGTAGTCTAAAACAAAGCCATCAATATTGTAGTTGTTGATTATTTCCCTGAAGACGCTCCAGTTGTAGTCCTCAACACTTGGATGGCCTGGATCTAGGAAGCTGTTATTTTCTGCATCGAATTTGGACCCCGAATAGGTAAGGGAGAACCATTCTGGGTGGGTGTTAAAAACGTGGTTCGGATCGGTCGTTGGCGGAGGAGTAGTGCTGGTCCACGCCCTGTAGACTACCACCCAAGCATGAACCTCGAGCCCCGCGTTATGCGCCTTGGTCACGATATCTGCCAAGCAGTCATAACCAGCTTGAGGCGTAACACTTGTACCGGTAGGCTCGTAGCTGGAAGTATAGTATGCATCACAACGCTTTCTTACCTCCGGAATAACCGCATTGCAGTTACATGCGTCAACGTAATTTATCATATTCGTTGTCGCTGTTGGGTTCTCGAAGCCTGAACCCCACGCATCTACCCAAAATGCTCGAAACTTTGCAGCATCTGTTGGTATTTGAGATGCCACCGCAAAAAGAACAATTAGGGTTAACATTAATAACGCTGTTTTCCTCAAAATATCTTCTCCTTTCAATTTCTAAAATTGATTCAGGCAAAACCCTTTTTGCCCTTTTAGACCCGTTTAGGACGGGTTATTTAAAACCAAACGCCCTAATGCATTTCCCACCTCCTTTTATTGCCGATAGGTCTTCGGTGGCCAACCGCCGCCTTCGTCCTAGTCCCAAAGAGCACGGTCCTAGTAGAGCGGCCGGGTTTTGAACAATTAACATTTTTCTTAATAAGAGTTTTGTCTGGCAAATGCTCCCGTCCTTGGCCCACGCGCTAAACCAAATGTTTTGTTTTACTAACGCATGGGCCAAGGACGGCAACCGGCTAGTAAGCCGAACTGCCAACTCCCAGCAAGGCGAGGATTCCCCCGCCTTAGCGTTAACGCTTAGTTCTTATGCCACTTTATGGCATCAGCAATTACCACATAGCCAGTGGTTGCCCAGCAGGACTTCTTTACCGGATAACCTGTGCCTGTGCCTAGATTCTGCGTGGTTAGCACGTTCCACTTGCCTCCGTTAGTCTGCTGGTTCACGTAGACATTGGTGCTTCCACCACTGTAGTACACCTGGTAGGCTGAGTTCGGCGACCTATTGGTGCCAGCTGTCCACCATGCGTAAATAGTCCAGCTGCCTGCAGTCGGAATGTTCGGAGTCCAGGTGGCAGGGTCGCTGGTGGCAGCGGTGCTTCTATAGCGGTAATTGGTGCCATACTTGTCGGTGGCCATAGTGCCGGTGGCCCAGTTTGCCGAGCATGAAAAGCCAGCATCTGTGTTGTCTATAATGATGTCTGGCGAAGGATACGGGTCATAACCATACTGCTGGCACACACCAACGTAAAGACCCTCTGCATAAAGATTTCTGCCGTTCGATGTCTTCAGCAACTGGCAGTCTTCGTAATTGGTGTGGAACAGACCCTCAATCAACACCGAGTTCATGTCGGGCGTATGAGAAAGCACATACAGGTTATACGTTCCGTAGAAGCAGTAGTCGCCATAGTAACCTGCCCCCCACTTGGCACCTCGGCCGGCGGTGGCAAACTGTGCAATGCAGTTGTCGACGCACTTAATGCAGAGGCTGCGGTCAATAGCATCATACTGGCAGCTACTGTTGCAGTAATACAAACCCATCGTGCCATGGTTGGAATCCCAACCTCCACTGCCAGCCGCATTGGTATGCTCGGATATGAAGCAGTTTGGGTTCCAAGCATCTGCATCACTGCACGCAGCAGAAAGGCTCAGCCAGTCGCTGTCTCTTGTTGAGAAGCCACGATTCGCGCACTTCGCGCAGAACAGGTCCGACACGCTCTGCATTGAGTAGCCTTCGTTGTAGGTCCCGTCAGGGCTCACGTTGTTAGTCTGGATACTCGGATTTGAGTAGACTTTCAGCGCATAGGTAGGAGCGGCTATAAGAGCCACTGCCAACACCAATAAAACAATGCTGAATCTCTTCACTTATTTTTCCTCCTCAACTTATGTATCACATTCGTGAATAAGTGGCCTATGAGCAATCGAATACCAATTCATCACCTCCTTCTTCCAGGTGCCAGTTTCCGGCTATTTGCTGCAGGGGTACCTTGGAGCCGGCTTCAAAACAAGTCGGCTCCAAGGCACAAGCCTGGCCCGCATCCAAAGCCAGGCCTAGCACCCTTATGGTGCCCAGCAGGGACGGCCACCAAGCCCCTGCTAGGCCCACCCTATCATCGCTATCCGATGATAGGTAAACTTGTATTCTTTTCAAAGATCTTTTTATTTAGCAGCGTTATTTTTGGCTTTAAGCCTTTCAAGTGCTTTCTCTGCTTCTTTGTTTTCAAAAGCACAAGCGTTGGTGTAAGCCTCTATCGCCTCTGACGTCTTGCCAACTTTCTCCAAAAGCTGTCCTAGCAAGTAATAGTTTTCAGCGTCGTGCCCGGATTTGCCAACAACCTTCTGCAAATGCTGAATTGCCAGAGCGTTTTGGCCAGAGGCGGCATAGAGCTGAGCTAACTTACATCTTTGCTCTATTGCCTCAGGGTCGGCCTCAAGGAGAGCTTCCAACGATTGGATTAAAAGCTCTTCAAGCTTATTTCGCTCACAGTAATCCACAAGCTCAAAGGCAACAGTTTTGTTTTTGGGACACTGCTCTTGGACTTTGCGTACTTTTGCGGCTATTTCCGAAGGCTTCAACCCTTGGAGCTCATAGGCGCCAATGAGCGCTTCAACAGCGGCCTCCCGCTCCAAGCCACTGTTCAACCGCTCGGTGAGATATTTAACTGCCTCACCAATACTGCCACGCTGCATTTCCAAATTCACAATCTCCGAGTACAGCTTATCGGCGTCTGGAAACCTCTCAAGTACCCATTTGTAACCAGCAATAGCCTCGTCCAGTTTGCCCTGTTTTGCCTTAACAGCAGATATGCGACTTGTTGCCCAGGCTTGAGCTTCTAAGTTCTTTTGGGGAGAATTCTGGTAGATTTTGATAGCTTCATCCAATTGCCCCAATTGCTCATAAGCTTCGGCAAGGCGCACATAGATTCCCAGATTTTCCTTGTCCTTCTCGAGAAGTTTCTGGCATTCGGCAATAGCATCCTGTGGCTTTCCAGCTAGCAACAAAAGCCGCGATATGTTCAGCCCAATCTGAACATTGTCTGGGTCAAGCATTTCCATGCTGCGCAATATGTCAACCGCCGCGGCATAATCCTTTTTCTCTTCGTAAATCTCGACCATCATCCTTTTCACAACGGGGTCCATTGGAAAGAACCTCGCTGCATCTTTTAACTCTCGAAGAGCGTTATCTAGCTGACCAAGGTCTTTCCAATAGATTTCCGCAATTGCTAAATAAGGATCTACGCTACCCTGTTCTGCCCCTTTGCTCCTTTCGTGCGCCCGCAACGCATCCTTGAACCGCTTTTGCTCCCTATAAATAGCTGCTTTTAGACGATATGGAGCCGCAGTGTTTGGATCGCTAGCTATCCACCTATCGGCTTCCTGAAGTGCTTTTTCAATCTGGCCCAAGTCCCTATATGTATTCACAAGGTTGGTCCACGCGCGTTCGTCTTTTGGGTCCTCCTTTACCAATTGCTCATATACTTTGGCTGCTTTGTCAAATTGCCTGTGTCTATGATAGAAGTTGCCAATTGCATTCTCGCCATCCCTGTTGCCAGGATTCTGCCGCACAAATCCCCTAAACGCCTCCAAAGCTTCATCCAAACGACCGCGTTCCTCGTAGAACTGTGCCAAGAGCTCCGTAGCATACAAATCTCCTGGATTGTCAGCCGCATATTTCTTTAAAGCCGCCTCAGCTTTCGGACCATTTTTCATTTCTAAGTAAATCTGCACAAGTGTCTTAACAGGAACCGGGTCTGATGGGTTGTTCTCCGCAATCTTTTCAAAAAGATTTGCTGCCTCCTCATAGCGTCCCATATTAAGCCACGCATATGCCAACCGCGATCTGATATCGGCGTTGTCTGGTTGGGCTGTAAATACAACTGCAAAATGCTCTGCGGCCTCCTTAAATTGCCCCCTTGCCTCACACAACAAACCAAGGCCGTAGTGAGCATCAACACATTTCGGGTCAACCGAAAGCGCCCTGTTGTACATAGCCTCTGCTTCATTGGACTGTTTTGCCAATGCGTAGGCTTTGGCGGCTTTAATTATTAGCTGGGTATTGTTGGGCTCAGTGGCAAGGGCTGTCTGGTAGTACCCAATGGCATCAGCGAATTTGCCTGCTTGGTAGGCTTTATCTGCGAAGTAAACGTTAGCCTCTACGTTTCCGGGGTCGTCTTTCAAAACCCGCTCATAAAAAGCGGTTTTCCCTTCGTCTTCTGCCCTTTCTGCGCCAATTACAAAGCCTTGCAGAGCACAAACAACTGCTGCACTTAAGATGAGTATAAATACTACTAAACGCAACTGCTAGACAACCTTCCTTACTACAACTTCCTATAAAATAGACCGATACCGAATTTTCAGTTTCCTTTGGATTATTTACTGTCAGACTAGCTTAAACTAAGCATTCACCAGCCCAGCGAATTTTGTCTCTGATTAGCCAGCAATCACTGGCCGGGCTGAAGAATTAACTCACCAACAACCTTGTTTTTATGCAACACCTCTCCGCTTTGGTAGCTTAGAATGTCTAAGTGGGGTGGGCTTTGTAACCCACCCCACGAATTACTACCAGGACTCAATTCCAAATTGGACAAAATCGGCCGAGCATGAAAAGCTAGACTTAACACCGCCGACATACTGCCGCAGCCTTATTTCACCACTTGACGAGATATAATTAGAAGGAGAAGTGGTGCTCCAATTAATCGTAACATCACTAGTACCGACAGTTCTGCTGTCGATTTGCGTCCATGAAGAGGTAGACCAGTTCCACAGATGCAAGCTTTGCGTCTGTGAGCTTGATAACTTGCCATCATAAGTGATGGTTAGCTTGCTTACATGGCTTGGAACCTCAGAGATAAAGACATTGCTGTACCAGTCCGTATAATACTTATTGCTGACTCTTTGTGAGTTGATTACCAAGTAAGAAGCATCGTTCGTTGCCAAGTTGCTCACCGAGCCAGATGCTACTGTGCCTCTTGTCAAGGTTATCGACGAAGGCGCGTAATTTCGATTTTGAATTGCGGGTGTAGAAACGACCGCAGGACTGCTCTGTGCTGATTCGTTTTGCGCTTCGTCGTAGGCACTCACTGTATATGTGTAGGTAGTGCCAGCCGTGCAGGTCGTATCCGAATAGCTAGTCGCAGTAATGGAGCCAATCTGGCTGCCATTGCGATACACTTTGTAACCAGCTACTCCTACGTTATCAGTGGAAGCTGTCCAAGATAGGTCGACTCTGGTGGGCGAAACCGCATTACCCGCAAGATTCGTTGGCACACTTGGTGGCTGAGTATCAGCACCAGCTGCAAATACGTACTTAACAGCATCCGCCATCACGTTAAGCGACGTTTCACCCGTGCCGTTCCCGAGTTTGGTATATTGCGTTGTCCCAATTACATGCGGCTTAGAGGTGACCAGCAGATTCCATTGGCCGCCGTTAATCTGCTGATTAACTTCAATCAACTGTGATCCGCCGTTCCAATACACGGTATATGGCGCCCTCGTCGAGCGGTTACTCCCCTGGGGATACCAGCAGTACACATCATAATTGCCAGCGACGAGAATGTTCGGCCGCCATTTTGCCCATTTGGTTTCGCTAGTGGCGGTCGTGCAGTAGTAGTAGTTCGTTCCATATTTGTCAGTTGAAGAAGTGCCTGTAGACCAAGAGCCATACAACTCACATTGCGGATTGTCAATGATAATATCATCTACAACTTCGGAAGAGGCTGTCACGAACGTATAGTCACCAGATACTGCCTGGTTGTTTGCAGCATCCTTCGACTTCACTCGGTAATGATACAAAGTGCTGGGCACTAGGCCGGTAAGTTGTACGGTATGAGAAGTGACGAGAGTCATATCCTCGCTCGTTTGATATCCATAAGTTGAGGTAGGCCCATATTCCACTTGGCTGGTAGCAACTTCGTCTGTATCCCATAGAATCTTGGCGATTGTTGCTCGAACATCCGAGGTACGTACGTTGGAAATTATGGGCGGTGCGGTATCTGAGCCGAGGGTTATATCTAGCGTGGCAACCTGGCCCGCTGTAATGGTGACCTGGCCTGAGCCATTAGTATAACCCGGGGCACTTGCAGTTGCCGTGTACGTTCCCGGAGTAAGGTCTACGAAGCCGTAGAAGCCTGTGCCGCTATTTTTTGTGCTCTTGCCTTGAATTGTGACAGTAGCCGGGTAAACGACTTCGCCACTGCTGTTTTTAACGAAGCCTTTTAGCATGCCATAAGTTGGACTGCTAATCCAGCTCATAGTTGGAGGATCCTGATAAGTAGCAAATGGACCGGCAAGCAGAGCACTCTTGAACGCTTCTCTATCAACGGTGCCGCTATTTGTAACGCGGTAGCAGTACAAGTGGACTCCTGGCATTGGTTTGTTTTGTACATAACTTATCTGGGTCATTGAGTTGCTAATTGTGTTAATATATGAGCCCTGGATTACATACAGATGGTGGCCATATTGCTGGTTATAGTATGTATCCACCCAGGAGTTGAACGTCGTATTGCTAGAGGAATAAGCCATTGGAGCGCCATAGTCCAGCCAATGGTTTTGCATCCAGAGATCCCAGTCCTGGAAATAAGTGTTTCGGCCTGTGGTCGAACTATTCCAAATTGCGGCGCCTATCTTGATGTTCGGCTTAACTGCTTTCGCCTCAAGATATATCCTCTTCACCATATTAGTTACTTGGTCTCGCCGCCAATCCGACCACTGAGAATCGTTGGCTGGAGGGTTGCCCGAGAGGCCGTATTCGGCGTTATAACGTGCTACAGCGGTGGGGTTATAACCCCAGTTCGAACCAGCATAGCGGATGTAATCAAGGCAAAAACCATCAATATCGTAGTTGGTGATGATTTCCATAAACACGTTCTTATGGTAATTTTCGACTTCAGGGTGGCCGGGATCCAGCCAACTTCCGTTGCTGGAATCATACATTTCGCCTGTGTCGGTTAGAGAGAACCACTCGGGGTGAGCGTTGTATACGTGTGGTGGAGTCGTCTCCGGAGGTGGGGTTGTGAAAGTCCAAACGCGGTTGACTACAACCCACGCATGTACTTCGAGCCCACGGGCATGGGCTTTCGGAACTATATCAGCAAGACAATCATATCCTGGGTCTGGGGTTACGTTCCACCCCGTCGGTTCGTAAGAAGACGTGTAATAGGCATCACCACGTTTTCGCATCTCGACTATGACGGCGTTGCAGTTGCATGCATCGACATAGTCGAGCATCGCCGTTGTAACCGACGGGCTTTCGAAACCTGAGCCCCATGCATCTACCCAAAAGGCGCGGTGCTCAGCAGACAGCACCGCTTGGGGTGCCCACAGTGCTGCTAACACAAACACTGTGAGAAGGATTAGTGAAATCCGTGACATCTCTGAAAATCTCCCTTCCTAGCGTTTGGCATGCAAACCTTCGGTAACTGACTTTGATGATTTGTTTTGCATTGATAACCTCGCCAAGCACCTCCTTCGACGGCAACTATTTTGATTTAAGAAAGCTTTATGAATTATGAATTATTGCACCAACGGGGGGTGGCCGTTTTCAAATAGTGCTTGGCATGTCATACCTAAGGCTGCATCCACCTAGGAAGGCATTCAGGATGTCATGCTGTGCGTATTACATAGTTCGTCTCCTTTCAAATAAAAGACTGCCGATATGGGGCTTTTATTCGAGTATAATAGTAAACGTTTTCACATAAAGAGCGTTGACCATCATTCGTTACTTTCTGGTGGAATCAAGAAATACTTTTGGTAGCTGCTGTTTGTTACGGTTGCCTTTCTAAAATGCCCCAGATTGCAAAAATGATGAGAGTGAACTTTGCTTCTACTGCGCGAATACATACCAACCATCATACTATGTCTGGCATGTCCAAGCTGTCATAGACAGCCGTTTGCATAGGAAGCATACGGTTTTATAGGGTCCCTCTACCTAAATGCTAATCGGAAAGGCGAACTTTGTCAAGTATTTTTAAAAATTTTTTTTGCAATTGCTTGACAAAATTCCTCCTCCTGAATGCTTGCGAAAAATACTTTAGCCAATGTATAGGGCCGCTTCGAAGTAGTGTATGACATGTCATAGACATCAATATTTTAAAAAGACGAAATAATATTTCATCTAAAAGGGAGTATATGCGTTTAGTTCATCCTCAATTTGACCCATTATTTCTAAAAACGTTCAACCTGCCGAACAACCGCTACTTGTAAAAAATACCAGTTTATCGCCATAAGGCACCTATCTTGAAGACAAATCTGGTACACTCCCTAGGAAATCATTGGCCGCTATTAGGGAATAGAAATCTTGACGGTAATGCGAGATTGGGCTGGTCTGTTGCACTATCATATGGGACAGGACACATGGGGATTTCATAGTTTTTGCGCATCTTCTTAGGAAAGTCTGGTTCAGCGGCCAAGCCATCCAGTCGCAAGCTAGACAATCCTAAGTTCTGGTGGCCTGTCTCTCGCGTGACAGCAGGTGAGGCAGGCCACTACATTTCTGTACAACGTTGTCATGCTTAGAAATTTCAAAACTCTTGAAAACCAGGAGGTAATCAATGAGATTCATAGGGATAACGCTTATACTACTCCTCTTGCCTATGCTTATTAGTGCAGGTTTTTGCACCTCACAGCCTATTGTTCCAGGAGAAATTCTCGTCAAGTTTAAACCAGGAACTCCTTCATCGGAAATAGCAAGCATTCATCGCCAAAATGGATCGGTAATGCGCGGAAGTATCCCCAAACTCGGCATACAGATAGTCTCATCGCCAAAGGGGAGAGAAATCAACCACGCAGCAAAGTATAAAACTAACAGGTTTGTGGAGTATGCAGAGCCCAACTACCTAGCTCAGGCGACATCGCTTAACCCAAACGATCCTTATTTTACAACAAATCAGTGGACCCTTTTCAAAATTAAGGCACCAGCAGCCTGGGAGATGAACGTCGGAGAAAGCTCGGTAATAGTTGCCGTTCTCGATACGGGCGTTGATTACAAGCACCCAGACCTGGAAGGCAAAATAATAAATGGATATGACTTTGTAAACCGAGATTCCGATGCCATGGACGACAATGGCCATGGAACTGCAGTGGCGGGCATTATTGGTGCGTGCGCAAATAATGGGATTGGCGTAGCAGGCATTACATGGGCGTGTAAGATTATGGCAATTAAGGTTGCAGATGCAACTGGTTATGCCTCGTACTCAAATATAGCATCTGGCATTACTTACGCGACGGACTACGGTGCGCGCGTTATCAACATAAGCATTGCAGGAGCATCACCAAGCAGTACGCTTCAGAGCGCTGTTGATTATGCATATAAGCGCGGCTGTCTGGTCATAGCAAGCAGCGGGAATAATGGCACAAATACTGTTTATTATCCTGCTGCATGCTCAAACGCCGTAGCAGTAGGCGCGACTGACCAATATGACCAGGTTGCCAGCTTCTCAAATTATGGCTCAGCGCTCGACTTCGTATCGCCATGCAATGCATATACCACTCTTAGAGGCGGTGGTTACGGCGGATTTGGCGGGACATCAGGTTCTGCACCGCATGTTGCAGGAGTTGCCGCACTCATAATATCTGCCAACCCCACTTTCAACTGTGCTCAAGTCTATGAGCTACTAAAATCGGGGGCAGAAGATTTAGGAACAGTTGGCTGGGATGAAAAATCCGGCTGGGGTCGGATTAATGCTTATAATTCACTATCCACAGTTACAGCTCCTTTACAAGATACATCACCCCCGACTGTTGCCATAATATCGCCAGCCGCAGGCTCTACAATCTCAGGTACAGTCATAGTTAGCGCTAATGCCGTCGACAATTCTGGCGTAGCCAAAGTAGAGTTTTTTGTCGACGGAGTTTCAAAAGCGGTTACATGGGGACCATTTACTTGGAATTGGGACACAACAAGCATAGCAAACGGTTTGCATACCATTGGAGCAAAAGCGTATGACATAGCAGGCAATGCCACCAGCCACACAATTAATGTGAATGTTAGCAACAACCTGTCCTCAATTGTTGTATTCTCTGGCTCGGTATCTACGAAAGTATCCAAATTGCATTTGTGGACAACAAACTCAACAACAGACATAAAGGCAAGCCTTTCCTGGAGTAGCACAGCCAGTCTCAAACTCCAACTTTATGATGCGCAAAATGTCTTAATCGCATCATCTACCTCCAGTACATCCCCTGCAACACTTTGCGTTACCGGGCTTCCTGCAGGTGAATACAATTTCAAGGTCTCTGCGGAGTCAGGCAAGACAAAGTATACGCTCACAGTAACCTCTACTCCTCATTAATGCAAACCCCAAAAGAAAGGGGCTATGCAATTGACATTTGCCGCAGCACAGTGCTACACTGAGCTGCGGCCTTCTTATTTAATTTTTAGGTCTGCTTAGCACAAACCGAACACCAGTTTGCTTGAAATGGTGCACGTAAAATATAAGCCTAAGATTCGCTAATAACTTAAACCCAAAATTAACGGGAGGTTATTCATGATACTCGTTACAGGCGGTGCTGGTTACATAGGTTCACATACAGTAAAGCTTTTGACTGAAAGAGGATATCAGACAATTACATTCGACAATATGGAGCTTGGTCATCCCGAAGCTGTAGTCGCCGGAATTATCGTTAAAGGTGACCTCGCTGATAGGGAAAAACTCGACAAAACCTTCCGTGAATTTCCAATTGATGCTGTTATGCACTTTGCTGCTTATGCATCAGTTGGAGACTCTGTAGCCAACCCCGATAAGTATTTTCGCAATAACATAGGGAATGGATTAAACCTTCTTGACGCAATGAGAAAACACGGCGTCAAGAAGTTTATATTCTCCTCAAGCGCCGCCACCTATGGTGAGCCAAAACACATACCAATAGAAGAAGACCACCCTCAGAACCCCACTAATCCTTATGGCGAGTCAAAGCTTATGTTCGAAAAGATACTCAAGTGGTATGACGTTGCATATGGTATTAAGTCAATCTCTCTGCGGTATTTTAACGCCGCTGGTGCTGACCCCGATGGAAAGATTGGCGAGGACCATAATCCTGAGGAGCATTTAATCCCCATTGTCCTCGAGGTAGCCCTTGGAAAGCGAGATAAGGTAAGAGTGTTCGGAACAGATTGGGATACACCAGACAGGACTTGCATTCGGGATTATATTCATGTTACCGATCTCGCTGATGCACACATTCTTGCCCTCCGCGCACTAGAGGAAGGGGCACAAACTACTGCATACAACCTTGGTAATGGAAACGGCCACTCCGTAATGCAAGTCATCCGAACAGCAGAGGAAGTTACAGGGCGAAAGATTACTTGGGAACCAGCTCCAAGGAGACCAGGCGATCCCGCTCGTTTGGTCGCAAGTTCTGACCGCATAAAGAAAGAACTTGGCTGGAAACCGAAGTATCCTGAGCTATCGGCGATTATAGAAACTGCTTGGCGTTGGCATTCCTCACACCCCAACGGATATAAGAAGTAGTAAGTAAAGAACATTTAGAACTGCAAACAATATCCCTGGCAACGACTGCTCCACAACTTGCAAGGGAAACAAGACCTTTATTTTCTTAAAGGATTTCTCGCTCCTTTAGTGTTATTATATTCTTCAGAGAGGAGATTAAAAACATGACACTTGAGGAACAATTCGCACGGCTGATAAAAACCCTTCAGCTAATAGAGAAAGAGCCATGGAAGTGGAACGTTGAGGCGCTGGAGGTGGAATTCGGAGTTGGAAGGGCTACAGTCGAGCGGGACATACGTATTCTGCGGCAGTGGGGCACAATCCAGCGGAAAAACGGCTATTTTGCCTTGAAGGAAATGAAATTTCTGCCCACAAGTTTTACCCCAAGCGAAGCCTTAGCATTAGTGCTTGCAGGAAACTTTGCCTGCGAACAGATTGGAATGCCGCAGGCAGATGCGATTCAAACAGCACTAAGAAAGATCAATACAACTCTTTCGGATCAAGTGGAGTCTTTGATAAAGAAGATGCGGAAGCGTATCTCGGTTGGCGTCAATCTAATTCGTGAATGCAATTCAGAAGTTTTGAACACCATCAGCCGTGCGATATCAAGCCATAATCCAATTGAGATAATGTACTACGCAGCCCATAGTGGCGAGACTACAAAGCGAAAAGTAGATCCTTATGGACTAACATTTCGCTTTGGAGCGTGGTATTTAATAGGGTTTTGTCACCTACGGGGAGACATTCGCACCTTTGGCGTAGATAGAATTCGATCAATCCGCGTGTTCAATGATCATTTTCGATACCCGGCAAATTTCGACCTAGAGGAATACCTAAGCCACGGCTGGCAGCTTCAGGCAGATGCGAAACCGGAAAGGATTATTCTCCGCTTTAGTCCAAGGATTACACGTTGGATATCAGGCTGTCGTTTCCACCCACATCAGAAAATCACAAAGGAACCGGATGGTTCGATACTTTTTGAAGTTACTGTTGCGGGCGTTGATGAAATCAAGCATTGGGTGCTGAGTTTTGGCGACAACGTGGAGGTTCTTGCTCCGCAAAGTCTCCGTGCGTCTATAGCCCAAACTGCACGTGCAATGGCGGAGAAATACTCAGGCGCCCGTTTGATTAAACAACTTTCAAGTGAGGATAAATCAAGAAAAAGATTTGAAAGAGAAAGGCTAACAGCCCGCTAAAAACAACTCCATTGCCTGCTCAGTATCCATGGCAAGAAGCTCACCCCTTGTGATTGTGCTTCAAGCAAATTCATCGACTCGTTGACAATGGAAAGTAGGGCAACAGCACCTCGGTTTAGACGTTCATATCCCTCGATCTCGATTCCGCTAGCCAGTACAATCACTGCCATACCTCTTAATCGCGCAATTTCCAAGACGCCGCCAATTGTTTTGCGTCGGAGCGCCTGAGCATCAACTCTACCCTCGCCCGTTATTACAAGTGCTGTTCCTACTATGCGCTCCGCAAATTGAGTTGCCTCAAGGACAATATCAATCCCAGCACGAATCTTGGCGCCAAAAACCGCCGATGGGCTCGGCAGGGCTAGCGCCGGACGATATCGCAGTCAGATGGCCGCTCAAGACAATGCCTATGCCCTCGACTTCTGACGCTTCGCCGTATCGCAACTTGCGTAGCTGATGAGCATCACCAGATTGGACTTCTGGAGCAGCTCAGCTACCCTCGAACCGCAGAGGTTCGACTGGGCTGAGTATGCGGGCTCGCAGCTTCTCCTGGGTCAACGGTAGAACAAGGTTACCTCTGAGAACCGCCGTGATGTCGACCCTGAATCCCATTATCGGTCCCATCTACGATGGCAGGGCTGTCTAAGAGTAATTCTCTGGTCGCCGTATCCACCCCACATTGGCGCAGCAGGAAGCTGGCTTTGTTCTGGCAAAGGCTTCTACCAAGGACGCGCGTCCTGGGACCGCACCGAAGCTATCCTTGTTGTATCAACCACACGGGGCCTAAAGAGCACAGCGTCCGCATACACGGGGCGCCAAGGTATGAGAGAAAACGTCCGAGCCCGGCTTGAGCGCAAGTCGGGCTCGGATTAATGACTGAGTAGCTCTCCCCATCAGCCGCATCACAAACTGTGAAAGGCTCACTTGGCAGCAGCACCCTGTACCCGTGAGGCGAACCTTCTGGGAGACTCCGGCTCCCAAGGAAGCACGAGAGCCATACTGGCTCGCCTCACGTATTCTTCCTTTTCGAGCTTGTAAATCTTAAACAGAACTTGCTTGCCGTCCGACCACCAACTCATGAACGAATACCAGTCCCATTCCGACATCGCGTCAGGCCCGTAGTGGAGCCCCCCAATTGCTGAGCTCCCATCTCTACTGATGCCGCTTCTGGTAGGTTTTGGAGCACTTTCTCCCTCAAACACCGGCAGATTCAACACCATCGAAGCCACTTGCTCCACAAATGCACCCACGTCGGCAAGCTCCCTATGGAAACGAGAAGGAGGACTAACGAGCAGGTAAAGCGCTTTTCCATCCTGAATGCGAATATGAATGCCTGACTTCGTCGTATATTCAAGCAATACATAGTCGCTTCCATCATTCCATAGGTCAACTAGACCAATACGCTTCTGTTTGACTTTCGCCTCCGATGGGATACAATCTTCCCGAAGAACTCTTCGGAGGATTTTGAGTAGATCAGCAACCTCCACGTCCAGGTTTCCATCGTACTTCTTGGCTCTAATCGTCTCCTCCGTGGGCCAGCAGGCGTGTCTTGCAAATAAAATGGATGGTTTAGACAGTACCTTTTTAATGTCCAAGGTGCCAGGCACGACGAACCCGTCTAGTTGTGCACACTGGGCATGTCCTGGGAAAAAGCCTCCTAGCAAAATAGCAACAAGGATTGTACTTGCTAGTCTCATTTCCGCTACCCTCTCTTTCTTGGTTATATTCCGTCTTTCTACTCAGCAAGAGATCTGAGTCTTCCACGTGCCACATCCGCCCATTGACTCTTGGGAAGCTCTTTGACGAGTTGCCGCAACGTCGCCATTCCTTCGTCCTTACTGCCCAACCGGATTTGACAATCACCTAGAATGTACATGATGTACGCCTTCCAGGAGGCCGGCGGCTGCTCGGAGAGAAGCGACTTGCACTGCGCGACAACGTCCGCATAGCGCTTCTCCGGTAGGTATCCGGTAGCCAGCTCTGCCTTCATCCACCATGTGAAGTAGTTATGGGGCAGGTTGCGGATAGCGTCTTCCAGGATCTCCCGACCTCGGGCCGGGTTGTTGCGCAAACGTTCGTTCTGAACGTTGCGACCCTCATGGATGTAGAAGAGGCCTAGCCTAAATCGCGACCAGGCGACGCCCTTCGTCTCCTTCGGAAACTGCTGCTGCACACTTTCCAGAGTGGTTATTGCCGCCTCCAGTTCGGCCTCGTCCCTGGTTTTGTACCACTTCTGCAGGTGCGCCATGCCCTCCAAAGCGGCGGCCTCGGCCCTAACCTCGATAGCAGCCTTAGGATTCTCCTTGACAGCCTTGAAGTTCTCGCATGCCAAGTCCAGTTCGCCAGTGGCGGTCTGAAGTCGGGCTACTCTGAACCTGGCTAGCTCCGCCTCGGGTGTACCCGGGTAGCGAAACGTAACCTGGAGGAACCAATCCAGAGCGTCTGCCCGCCCAGCTTTTTTTTGCCAGGTAGGCCAGGCGAAGTAAAGAGTCGGGCGCTCTCGGGCTAGATGGATGATTGTCCACAACCCACGAAAAGCGCTGTTCGGCGAGGGGGAGGTCACCCTCTTTGATGGCGATGAAGCCGAGCTTCCAACTAGCCTCGGCTGCCTGTAGGGTCTGCGGGTACTGGGAGATACACTGACCAAAGAGATTCTTGGCTGCGGCAAGGTCCCCACGGGCTACCGCCTCATGCCCTGCAGCAAGAAGTTCCTCTGCTGTCGCCGCGCCACAGGGACCCGCTGCCAGCACCGCAAACGCACTCCCTATTAGGAGCACGCAGTGGACGACCTTGCGAAACTGAATCATAGGTTCACACCCCCTCTGCGGAGGGGTTACGCGACGCGAGGCGTCCGTGGCGTAACCACTGCGCTAATTTATATTGCTAGTTTAGCAGAAAAAAAAGAGCCTGGCAAGTATTTTAATTTTTTTATTTTTGGCATTTTATTATAGTTCTAAAATTCTTTTACCCCGATTTCCCTGGCCGACATCCGTGAAGAAATACGATGGTCGGCAGTAGAACTCATCAGTGGATTGAAGACGCATTCCCTCCAGTACGGCTACGGAGGTGTTTCCACGGCGATACGAACTCTTGTCCTCATGCTCATCGTGCAGCTTCATCTCAGCCGTGCTTGGAAGGTGAGCTGGCAATAAACCCGAGTTCTCGCCCACTTGCATCCCTAAAACTCCCTTTAACTGCCTGGGTCGCCACAACTCTACCACCGGTTGCCTTTGCAAGCGCCTCTATGGTACCTTCTCCACCATCAGCAAGAGGAATAAGTATACACTCAGCCTGAGGGAACGCAGCATGTACCCCTTTTGT
This sequence comes from Armatimonadota bacterium, assembly GCA_029907255.1. Classification (NCBI taxonomy): domain Bacteria; kingdom Bacillati; phylum Armatimonadota; species Armatimonadota bacterium. Next base: position 81,121 of record JARYMF010000008.1, on the reverse strand, counting down.
GCGCTTAAATTGCCTTCGAAAGAATCCGGAGCAACGATGACTTTCATATTCATTAATGGGTCTACCCAATTCAAACACATAGCAAGCCTCATAATAAAGGATTAACAACTTATCGCACTGGGAATATAAAAGCAACAGTTTGCATGATTAAAGCGCAAAATATAGCTAAGAGTAAATTTGGAGGCGATCATAATGGAAATACGAATTGGCCGCGTAACACATTACTTTTCACGGCTTGGCGTAGCAGGAGTACATATAGAAGCAGATGGGCTGAAAATAGGAGATATAATCCGCATAAAGGGGCACACGACCGACCTTACACAACCGGTTGAGTCAATGCAGCTAGAACATGAAACCATTCAGGAAGCCAAACCTGGAATGGATATCGGACTGAAAGTTCAAGACCACGTGCGCGAACATGATATTGTATTCAAGATAGTTCAGTCGTAAGTTTGCTTACCACAAAATAAAAATGGTGGGCGATAGTGGACTTGAACCACTGACCTCCTCGGTGTCAACGAGGCGTTCTCCCCCTGAACTAACCGCCCACTCGACGTAATTTGTTTGATGTTAGCCCGATATAAGTTCAATCAGCAAGGTAACATTATACAAAAATATCATGAAATTGTAAAGCCTTTTTATCCTGGACTAACAGCTTCTTTCTCGGCAACTTGTTTGCAAGAAGTAATCCGTAGATTTCATATTAAGGAATTCGCTGATTGCACAAGCGAATAACGCTAGCAATCGTCCAACGCCTCAAATTAAAGGACAAGTGCCACATAGGTTGCTATTATTTTGCTTCTTCAAGTTTGCCCTCGCGATGCGCTGAAAGGTATCCGGCGCAGAACTCGTCCTTCCCCAAAATTGCCTCCGATGCATATATTAATGCCATAAGTTGGCGATCGAGCGGGTCAATTATCGCAGCGTCAATTCCTGCTTCAAGACACATCACCGTAAAAGCTTGGTTTAGGAATTTTCGCGCAGGTAAACCGTGAGAAACGTTGCTGATGCCAGCTATCGTCTGAACATCAGGGCGCTCCGCCTTGACTGTGCGTATTGTGTCGAGAACCGCTTTCCCATATTGCGGACCCGTAGCTACTGGGTATACAAGTGGGTCTATATAGATATCCTCCGGCTTTATCCCAGCGCTCGTAAGTTTCTCAATCAATACACTTGCAATGCGGATGCGGCCCTCATAATCATGAGGTATGCCAGCATCATCCATGCAAAGCGCAACAATTTTTGCGCCGAATTCTTTTATCAGCGGTATGGTGCTTTCTAGGCGGGCGGTCTCCGCAGTAACAGAATTAATGAATGCTTGACCCTTGTGAACCTTAAGGGCACGCTGAACAGCTTCAAGGTTAGGGCTGTCAATTGAGAGCGGCACATCGAGTGCATTTTGAATTGTTGTAACAAGCCACTCCAGCGCCTCAGGTTCACCTTCGGTAAGCGTGCCTGCATTTACATCAATGTATGTTGCGCCTGCTTCTTTTTGCTTGCGTGCAAGGTCAATTATATACTCAGCGTCTCTTTCTTTTACAGCTTTTTCAATAACTGGCTCTCCTTTAATCTTGCGACTAGTGTTAATTCTTTCTCCGATGATAAGCATTTGTTAATCCTCCGACAGTTTTTGTTATTTGTAAAAATCTAGCTTTTCGAGAATCGAATGCTATCCCAACTTCAATTTAGACGCCAACAAAAGCCCACAGATACTTTTGGCATCTAAAATAGCACCTCTGCAAATCATTTCGACTGCGTCTTTGAGATTAATGGTAACAACTTCTAAAAATTCGTCGAAATCCCTTTTCTCCGAAACTTTCTGCAAATCCTCTGCAAGAAAAGTGTGAAGCATTTCGGTTGAATAGCCAGGCGACAGGTAAGAGTGAAACATCTCTGTCAGCTTCCCAGGATAGTATCCAATCTCCTCAACCAATTCTCGGCGGGCGCAATCGGCGGGGTCTTCACCGTCCTCAAGCGTACCTGCAGGAATTTCAAGTAGCTCCGACCCGACAGGCTGCCGAAACTGCCTGACCATCACAACCTTTTCGTGGTCGAGCATTGGAACAACCGCCACGGCACCCTTGTGTTCTACTACCTCTCGCGTCGTTCGCCGCCCATTCGGCAGTTCAATCGTATCAACGCGCAGGCTTACAATTCGACCCTCGAAGATCCGCTTAGACTCTATGGTTTTCTCTTTTATATTCATGATTCACCAAGAATTTCAGCCGCCACAACGCCCGCGGCTGATGCTGCAAGGAAAAACTCCATATCTTCATCAATCGACCGACCCATCGTTCTAACGTTGATTCCCAGCCTCTTAAGTTCCTCAACACCTACCTCGGCGTTAACTATGCGAAGCTCGTGTCCGACCTTCGAAAGCGCTGGTTCAATTGCCTTGCGGACGATTGCAAGGCGTTCAAGTGACATTTCTGGCAGTGGCACAAGTGCTTTGGTGAGAGCAATTTCACCGAGAACGGTCGCCGTGTGGTGGCTAAGTCCGCGGTGGCGTTCCCTGGTGTCGGCAAAACTAACCCGAGGCACAGCGATTGCTATCCCGCCAAGTATATTACACGCATTGATTGCCTCTCCCTGCTCGATTCCTGAAAAACCATATTTGCTACTTGTGCCCGCATTGCCAGGGCCCTGGCTGACGATTGCAACATCAGCCTCAGCCACTTGCTTGGCTATTATCAATGCCGTGAAGATATTAATTGCCTCGAAGTCGCCTCCAAACGCTTGCCCACAGGTAATTGTAACATCGAGCAGACCCTTGTCCTTCAATTCCGCCACCAGCCTACTCAGCGCAATTGGTATAGCGGCGCCATCTGTCATTACATAGGCAAGACGCATATTATAAGCCGTCTGTGCTTTAAAAGCAGCAGCAGCCGGTGCAATTTGACTGTGAAGCTCACAGCAGATAACTGGCATTCTTCCCAAAGTTTTGAACGCAAGAATGCGCTCACGGATATTAGGGTCATCCTCCTCGGCAGCGACTACAGAAAGTTGATGAGGCGTATATCGAAGCTTCATGACCCTGCCAGGCGAGATTACCTCTTCTTGCTCAGGACGGGTCAAGTTGCAAATAATGAAGTGAAATCCGCCTGTGCCAAGGTTTAAATCTACAGCTGTGGTATTAACCAGAACCTCATCGCCCGGTAAGACACGGCCAACTAGGTCGGGATAGCATATAGCTTTTTCATGCCTGCCGCCAATTTCGACGAGAAGCTCAACTGCTCCCTTGCGCTCAGAAATAACCTCAAGGACCCTGGCTTTTCTTCTATTCAGCATGGGTTAGTACTTTTAATCTCCGTTAGGCTTAAGAAAGTGCCATTATTATTTGGCAATCAAGCACCAGCCGCTACCTCAATAAGTGCAACCGTCATCTCAGCGGACTTTACAAAATCTGAAATATCGATGTATTCTTCAACGCTATGGGCTTTGTCATAGCCGATCCCTATGACAGTTGCTGGCAACCCGTGAGCGTTAAATATATTCGCATCGCTTCCGCCACCGGTTTCATGCATCTCAGGCTCAATTCCGACCCTACGCGCTGCTGTAACCGCGAGCCTTACCACTTCGTCATCGTGCGAAAGCCTGTAAGAATGATAAGAGCGGTCTATTTCAATTTCAATTCCTGCACCCATTTCCGCCGCTGCTTCGTGAAATGCCTCAACCATATGCTGAACTTGTGCATCCAACTTCTTCTCGTTTCGACTGCGAGCCTCGGCTTTAACCTCGCAATATTCTGGCACGATATTTCGAGCGGTTCCACCGCTAATAACACCAACGTTAGCTGTAGTCTCGAAGTCGATGCGCCCTATCCGCATATTGGCAATAGCCTTGCTTGCCGCTACTATAGCGTTGATTCCATCTTCAGGCCGAGCCCCGGCATGCGAAGCACGACCGTAAACCTTAGCAAGAATATTATCGTGCGAAGGTGCAGCTATCGTTACGCATCCGACAGGCTTCCCCATGTCATAGACGAAAACACATCTTGAGGATATGGCACTATAGTCTAAGTACTTCGCGCCCAAAAGGCCAATCTCCTCGCCGATAGTGAACGCTATTTGGAGGTCTCCATGAGGGATTTTTCTCTCATTTACAACATGCAAGCCCTCAAGAATTGCGGCAATTCCAGCTTTATCGTCAGCTCCAAGAATGGTTTTGCCATTCGAGCGGATGGTATCACCATCCATAATATATCCCCAGTTTTCAGTTGGGGAAACGGTATCCATGTGCGCGCTGAACATAATTGGCACAGCGCCTTCAACCGAACCTTTCTTTGTTGCAATTACGTTGCCGGTATTGCCTCCTACTTTCTCACCTGCTTTATCAAGCATAACCTCAAAGCCGAGACTCTTCAGCTCTTCGGTTAACACATCCGCCAGAGCTTTTTCATGCTTTGCTGGGCTACTGATTGCTGCAAGGCTCAGAAATTTGTTCACCAGCCGCTCTCTGTTTACCATTTGACTCCTCCGATTTCACTTCTTTCTCCGTCAAGCCACAATGAAGGAAACCTATTTGACGCTATGTCACATTTTTATATGTTTTAAATTTTGGGCGTTCGCTCTACATATCACGCATTGATTTACATAGTCCGCGTTACTTTGCTTAAGCCACGTGGGTTGTCGGGGTTATAGCCCTTCGCTAATGAAAGATACTGCGCAAATAGCTGGCCCGCAACTATATAAACAAGCGGACTAAAAACCTCATTTACGCTTATTGGCAACTTGATTGGTGTTTTTGCCTTTTCGAGAATCTCATCTTCTGTGGAAACAACAATCATTTCGGCTTTCTTCTCTACCAGCTTCTCCGATAGCTCAAACATCGAATCGTAGCCCCTGCCTTGCGGCGCATAAAGGAACACCGGAAATCCTTCTTCGATAACAGCAATTGGGCCGTGCATAATCTCTGCTGCGGACAAAGGATTAGCCACGACGTAGCATGTCTCCTCAAGCTTCAAGGCAGCTTCCTGGCACGTTGCTTGGTTTAATCCACGCGCTGTTACCATGCACTCAGACATATACCTATATCGCTCAACACACTTGGCGATGTCCCCTTCTATGGAAAATACAGATGCCATGGCAACCGCCGCAGACCGAAGCCCATCGAGCATTTCATGTTTTTCACCTAAAGCACTCGATATCAAATAGATTAATGCCAGAGTTGACGTGTAGGTCTTAGTTGCTGCTATGCTTTTTTCCTCACCCGCACGACATAGGAGGCAATAATCTGAAACATTAGCAAGACTCGACCCCTCGGCGTTGGTTATACCAGCGGTGAGTGCACCCATTTCTCGCGCCTGCCTCAATACTTCAACAACATCGGTTGACTCACCAGACTGTGAGATGCCAAGGATAAGATACCGAGATAGGTCGAGCTTTGAGCGATAGAGTGTAAAAACTGATGGAGCAATCAAGGCAACCAAAACGCCATTAACTATTTCGAACACATATTTTGCAAGGGTAGCCGCATTGTCCGATGTACCGCGTGAAGCGATGCCAATAGCATTGATGCCTCGTTCTTTCATTGCGCGGCAAAGGCCAAAGGCGTTATTAAGCTCCGAGCCAATAACCCTTTCGATAATTGCCGGCTGCTCATGGATTTCGTCGAGCATATAAGACATGGCGTTGACTCCTAGAAATGATCTGGCCCCCAAAACACTGGTTTTTGCTTTGGAAAGAGGGTTGAAATAATCTTATGTGCCTCCAAAGTAGTTTCAATTTGTAATTCATCCACCGATTTAAATCCAAAAATCAGGCTAAACAAGTCCTCTTGAGAAATTTGCACATGCATGGGGTCATATGCTCCGAGATTTACTTGACTGTCGCTTACCGTAAGCTCAAGGCTACCAAATTCAGTATCCAAGCTAATAGCCCCCGAAGAAAGCATATTGTTTCGAACACGCAGATTTAACTCGTGCATTAGTCGCGCCCCTAGCGAACGAATATCAATTAGCCGATACATTCCACTGTGATATTCTCGCACCTGTAAATCGTCTGAAACTCTCCGAAGAGCCTTTAGAATACGGGGTTCTTGTGGAACATTACACCATAAACCTTGAGCACCCATGTCTCTTGCTCTAGCCGCCGCACACGTGATTAGAAGGTCGAAGCATGCCTCCTGTCCTGGAAGGCAGCCTATCTCGCTGATTCTAAAAGTATCCTTGTCTGATGGAGAAAACACATAACCGATGATTGTTCCCCCTCTTTCGGCTACTATCGTATTATCCGGCTGCCCAAACCTAGGCTGAACATATCCTTTCCAATAATTTGTTGGCCGCCTAACGGTTAGCGGTCGAGCGTTATTGTAAGCTTGGTAAACCGCCTGAATGCCAGGGAAATCATCATCAGTACGTTGGCGTACGACATAGCCACGTACCTCCAACGGCTTGATATTCTGCTTTAGCTTGCCCATTAGGTAAGGCATCGGCATGGATTTCCAGCCAAGTCGCTCATAGAAGGGCTGGATGCCCGTAAATAACAATGAGAAGTCAAAGCCACAGCGTCTCATTACGCGTATAGAATCTTTGAGAAGTCGCGAGCTATACCCTTTTCCTCTATATTCAGGCAGTGTCGCCACATTAGCAATTCCACCCATAACAATATCTGCGACTCCGACGCTGACTAATCGCTCACATATCTGAACCGCACTCACTAGTTTCCCATCGACGACGCACACCCTTGTGTATTCTAGCTTGAACCAGGGGTCTCCATAGAAGTAGGGAAGGAAATAATTCCGCCCAACGCGCTCAAAAACTGTTGCCCATAAATTCAAGCACTCATCAAATTCATCTGGGCGAATTGCTCTGAACTCCTCAGGCATTATTTAACCTCTGCTTTGGGCGGCCATTCTCCTGATTTGATGATGTCCAGCCACTCGCGAATCATTCCAGCAAGTTCAGAACTTGGTTCAATGGCGCAAACAGAACGAAAGACTTGATCCAAGCCTTCTTCCTGAATCATTTTCTGGAGCTTTAGTGCCGCTTCGTCATCAGGATGGTCATATAACAATGCTGCCGCTGTGGCTAGACAAATATTATCGGGTTTAATCTTATACTCCATGCAGAGCTTGGCACTGCCAATCAATCGGTCGTCGGGGCCAAGCTTTCTAATTGGGTCGCGGGCTACACGTGCCACCTGGTCTCCAAGTGTGACATTTGAAAACCGACGAAGGAGATCATCAATGTGCTCCTTATGCTCCTCAGGCGTAAAACCATGTCTCTTGATTAACGCCTCACCTGTTTCCGCAAGCGCGCCTTCAACGACTTTCCGAACGATAGGGTCGTTCATAGATTGATAGATATACTCAAATCCTCTCAAATAGCCCAGGTAAGCAGATGCGGCGTGTCCGAGGTTATGGGTAAAAAGCTTTCTTTCGACGTAAGCCTCGAAGTTGTCATAGGGCTGCAAACCAACTATTGCTGGTATTTCGCCGACAAAACCTTTGCGGTCAACGGGCAGCTTTTTATATTCCTCCACAACAACAAGCAAAGGGTCGCGCTGTCGCTGCTCTTCAGTCATTACCGGAACCATTCTGCTAACTACCGACTCCACAAACCCCACGTGTTCTCGTACATAATCGGCATATGCAGAAGGCAGCTCCTCAAGGATATATCCTCTTAGGACGTCGGAGGCATGCAGGAGGTTCTCGCAGATAATAATATTCAGCGAATCGTTAACTTTGGCATCGGCTCGAAGCTTGATACCTTTGGCAATTGAAGGAGCGACATGGCGCAAGACATTAACGCCAACCGCTGTACAAACAATTGATGCATCGAAAATTTCACGAGCAACAGCCTCTCGATTGTTCCCATGAACTGCGCGAACATTGCGGATTATTACAGTCTCTGGATGGTCGCTAGCTATTTCGATGGGATACCAGCCGCGTTCGTTAATAAGATGAACGATTTCATCTACGACGTCTACAAATACTACCTCATAGCCTGACTCGGTAAATAATTGGCCTGTGAAACCCCTGCCGATGTTCCCTGCGCCAAACTGGACAGCCTTCTTTGCCATCTACCTACGCTCCCGCTTGTGCTTGATGGCTAGCTTGGCAGAGGAAGCAATGTCCGATGAAGTCATGCAGTACTTCGCCAAAAGTTCATGCGGTTTCCCAGACTCCCCGAAGGTGTCTGGGAGGCCAACACGCTCAAGGGGAACTGGGAAGGCATCAATCAATACCTCAGCAATTGCACTGCCAAGTCCCCCAATGACGCTGTGCTCTTCAGCAGCCACAGCGCATTCGGTCTTGCGAACTGAGCCGAGAATGGTCTCGGTATCAAGGGGTTTTATCGTGCTAACGTTCACAACTTCGGCAGAGATGCCCTCCAGCGCCAAACTTTCCGCCGCCTCCAAAGCCTCTGCTAGCATAATACCACATGCAAATATTGAAACATCATCGCCTGGGCGAACTACCACTGACTCACCGATTTGAAAGTCATAACTATCGTCAAACACCACCGGCACGGCAGACCGTCCAAGTCTCATATATACTGGCCCTTCAAAATCAGCGACTGCCATTACAGCCTTTTTTGTCTCAACAGCGTCCGCTGGAACAATAACCGTAATGTTTGGTAATGCCCGCATGATGGCAATGTCCTCATTAGCTTGGTGGGACGCCCCATCCTCTCCGACAGTGATTCCACCGTGGGTGGCGACGATTTTAACATTAAGTTCGGGGTAGCACACCGACATTCTGACTTGGTCCCAAACACGCCCACTTGCAAAAACAGCAAACGTACTTGCAAATGGAATCTTTCCACACGTTGCAAGGCCAGCCGCGGTTGAGATCATATTTGCTTCGGCAACACCCATATTGAAATGCCGATTGGGAAAAGCCTTGGCAAAAAGATTTGTTTTTGTAGATTTTGACAAATCAGCGTCAAGAACAACAACATTGGGGTTCTTTTTGCCCAATTCTACGAGCGCCTCTCCATATGCATCTCTTGTGGCGATTTTTTCAGGCATTTGTTTCTCCCTACTCTTTCATTACTCTAAAATCAATAGTTGACCTTAGAACTAAAAACACTGCAACTATAGTTTGAAAGCATGTGGCAAGAGATTCGCAAGAGTATAAGCCTCAACTCCTTCATCTGACACTAGGTAAACGTCCACATCCCCTTCAGCAGGCACAAATTCGGCGATTACCTGGCGGCATGCCCCGCATGGGAAAGCCCGTCTGCCAGCTGAATTTGCAACCGCAATTGCTTTAATTGTCTTTTCGCCTTCGGAAATTGCCTTCAGGACGGCAACTCTTTCCGCGCAAATAGTGAGCCCAAACGATGCGTTCTCCACGTTAGAACCGGCATAAACCCTGCCGCTTTCACCTAGGACTGCGGCTCCGACTTGAAATTTGCTATAGGGTGCATATGCCGTGTTTATGGCAGCTCTGGCTGCCTCTATCAACTTTTCACGAAGCATGTTTGAATTATTCAGCGTCTCCAGCCTCCAATTCGGCGAGGGCTTGGCGAACTTGTTCTTCGTTTGGGGCTTTGCCATGCCAATCACACACGTTCTCCATAAAGCTTACGCCTTTGCCTTTGATTGTGCGCGCAATAATCATTGTAGGCTTGCCATCTACTCGAGTATCAGGGGAGAGTGCATCCAAAATCTGCGTGAAGTCGTGGCCATCTATCTCAACTACATTCCAACCGAACGCTCGCCATTTATCAGGTAGCGGATTAACGTCCATTACCTCGCAATTAAAGCCGTCTATCTGCAAGCCATTAAAATCCGTAATGGCAGTGAGGTTGTCCAGTTTGTAATGGGCGGCTGCCATTGCTGCCTCCCATATTTGGCCCTCCTGGGACTCACCATCGCCAATCATACAGAAAACGCGATAGTCTTTCCCGTCAAGTTTTCCAGCTAGCGCCATGCCGTTTGCTCCTGAGAGTCCCTGGCCAAGCGAACCAGAGGTAAATTCTACTCCCGGCAGCTTACCCAAAGCGGGATGCCCTTGGAGTCGGCTGTTGATATTGCGAAAAGTGATAATTTCTTCTTTTGGAAAGTAGCCGCTTTCGGCGAGCGCGGCATAGAGCACTGGGCATGCATGGCCCTTACTGAGCACAAAGCGGTCGCGGTCCGGCCAATGTGGATTCTTCGGATCATGGCGCATGACATGGAAATAAAGCGCCGTTACTATGTCAGCAGCTGAAAGTGAGCCACCCGGGTGTCCTGACTGTGCTGCGCCTATCATTACTATGATATCTTTGCGAATCTCTCGAGCCTGATTTTTTAACTTACGAATTAAATCTTCAGGATAATTTCCCATTCAAATTGACTCCTTCTCACAGCTTTTTCTTATAGTGCTACTTTTCACGAAGTTTGACTATGGTTGCGCCCGTACCGCCTTCATCTTGTTCGCCAAGACGAAATGATTCCACCGCATGATGATTCGCCAAAAATTCCCAAACTGCCTTCCTTAATGCGCCGGTTCCTTTGCCATGAATTATTCGAACCGACGCCAAGCCAGCTAGATAGGCGTCGTCAAGATACTTGTCAAGATTTATAAGTGCTTGCTCAACCCTCTGGGCAATAAGCTTAAGCTCAGGCGAAATTTGGCCAACCTTCTCTGCTGAGATTTGAACTGCACCTGTTGCTTCCTCGATTTTCTTTGATATGCTCTTAGCTGGTCTAAGCGCACTGAACGGAACGCTCACTTTCATGCTACCCACCATGACCAATGCTTCTCCCTCTCCCGGGTCATTTAACAACTCGCCATCAACATTAAATGTAGTTACCCTGACCTGGTCCCCGGCTTTTAGAACGAATGGCTCCTCTGGCTCTTCCTTTTCTTCCGGAAGCAGTTCTTCCAATTCATCTCGGATTTCCTTTACCCGTTGCTTAAATTTCTTCCTATTTTCATCAAGTTTCTTCGGCTGACTACCAGTGCGCTTTAGATCCTGAATTATCTGCTCTAATTCTTCAATCTTCTTGCGCACATGTCGGTCAATTTCCTCAGCGAGCTGTTGGCGTATTTCCCGACGAAGGATTTCAAGTTCCTCAAGGCGCTTTTCGTAGCGCCTTTTCAGCTCCTCAACGTCCCTCGAAATCCGCTCTGCGATTTGCTCACGCTCCGCAGCAGCACGGTGGGTTTGCTCAATCTTGCGAATGATTTCCTCTGATGATTCCCTGCCGCCAATCATCTCGCGTGCTTCCTGGACAATTTGAGGCGGAAGGCCAAGGCGAGATGCAATTGCTAGAGCATTGCTGCTCCCAGGAACACCAATCATCAGTCTATATGTAGGCTGAAGAGTTTGGATATCGAACTCAACACTCGCATTTTCTATCCCTTTGCGAACAAAAGCAAATTCTTTAAGTTCGCCGTAGTGAGTGGTAGCTACAACCCTTACACCCTTCTCCATTAGATTATCAAGTATTGCCTTTGCAAGTGCGGCCCCCTCCGCCGGGTCGGTTCCTGCACCAATCTCATCAAGTAACACAAGTGAATTCTGGCTGAGATTGCGAATAATGTTCACGATGTTCCCCATATGCGACGAGAACGTGCTAAGGGACTGCTGAATGCTTTGCTCGTCACCTATATCTGCAAAGACCTTATCGAAGACCGCCAATTCGCTACCGGGATTTGCAGGAATGTGTAGGCCGCTTTGCGCCATCAGAGTGAGTAGTCCTATAGTCTTAAGCGCAACCGTCTTTCCACCAGTGTTTGGACCTGTGATGAGAAGAGCGGTAAAATCCTTGCCAAGACGAACATCTATTGGCACGACCTCGCCTTTTAATAGCGGATGGCGCGCCTTCGTTATGTCAAGGCGACCTTCTTTGTTAAGCAGAGGCTCGGTTGCATTCATATCGCAACTCAGCTTTGCCTTTGCAGATATAAAATCGAGTCTCCCCAACGCGCCAAGTGTTACTGTAATCTCTGATGCACTAGACTTTACCATGCCAGATAGCCGTCGGAGAATTCTCTCAATCTCATGCTGCTCTTTTGACGCCAACTCCTTTAGCTCATTCCCCATCTCCACGACCGACGCAGGTTCCATGAAAACAGTTGCTCCGCTTGCACTGCTATCGTGAACAATACCGGGGAAATGAGGACGGTGCTCGGCTTTGATAGGAATGCAGTACCGGTCGCCGCGTTGTATAATCACCGGGTCTTGTATCATTGTACGGAATTCGGCTGAGTGGATAATCGAATGAAGCCTATCTGTGAGGCGAGCATGAACGGCTTTCAATCTGCTTCGAATTCTGGCAAGGTCTGGGCTAGCAGTGTCACGTATTTCCCCGCTTTCGCTAATGCACTCGCCGACAGCCTGCTCAATTCGAGGGAATACACCGATATTTGCCGCAACCTCGGCTAGCTTCGGAAACATCTCTTGGCGTTTCTGAATGAAGCCCTTTAGTCTGCGGCCAGCCGCAAGTGTTTCAGCAACTTCAAGTAGGTCAGATGGACCGAGAACTCCGTCCATTGCCGCCTTACTTACATGAGGACGTATATCGTGAATACCGCCAAGAGGAAGCGGACCTTCTTCTTGAAGGATTCTCTTTGCCTCTGTTGTTTCCCTTTGGCCCTCTGTGATGGCAAGGAAGTCGTTAGTGGGCTCAAGCTGACGCGCGACATCATCCCCGAGTGCGCACGCAGTTCGCTCTCGGAGCATACAGATTATATCGCTGAACTCGAGAACCTTGAGGGTGTGGGCATCCATTGCCGCTCAATTCTAACAAAAACACCGCGCGACGACAAGCTTTGACGAATGCCTAAAGAGAGCTAAGAAGCCTGCAATCAATTTGCCCACATAATCGTCTTACCATTGCTTTGGATTGCAGCTGAGTTGTCCGCTCCTCGTTCGAATGAAACTATTACTGAATACATTCCCCAACCTTCTAAGTCTGCAATGCAAAAATCAGGTTCTTCGACGACTCCAAGGTCGAAAATATCGCGCCATCTAAAAGCCTCAATATACTTCGAACCGTTCCACTTATGAACTAGAATAATCATCCGCCCAGGTTCTCCTTGTTTCTCTCGCTCTCCGATTACCGTGAACAGTTCCGGTATAAGATCTCCATCCATATCTACGGGCACCATGAGGTGAATATAGCCAGCCTTTCCCAATGTCAGCGATTGCCTAACCGCTTTCTGGCCGTCAATGAGTTTCATTCTAACTTCGGAGGAAGGTGGAGTTGGTGGATTGGCAATTTGATTTTGGACTCTTCTTAATCTTTGGATTTTAAAGTCAGCTAATTCAGCGTAAGTAACATCCGGTGCAGAGCTTTCGTTAAAAGCATTTTGCTCACCATGCATCTTTTTCAGGAAACCCCACGTGTCAATAGCGAGTTGGAACTTCCCCATGCGTTCTCGAACACGAGCAAGCTGCTCAATGGCGTATGCTTGGTCTTTACTCTCTTTTTCAACTTCAGCTTTCCAATACTCTTCCTCTTTCTCAAAATCCACAGCCAGACAAGGCAGTAAAACAAATAAGATGGATACTATAGTAATAATCAAGATAAAAGCCTTAAGCCTCACGACAATCCCCTCCAATAAAGGTTTGATTGCTTATGCTTCTATATCTTACACCAATTTTGCATATATTTTACTCGAGCATTCGTTCCTGCCTCTATATGACGCAGAAAGCGTAGACGGTATTCGGATTTACTCGATGGATACTAAAGTGCTTGGGGAGCGAAGGTGAGAAGGAAGATTTCGGACCATTTCGCGCGCACCGGCTGAATTTGGCTCGTGAATACGTCTAGCAACCAAAGTCGCACCAAGAAGAAACAACGCCGATGTATAGAATGTGCATCTTAGGTCTGCATTAATCCCTAACGACTTCAACCAGCCAGGGAGATGACCACCGATTGTTGGCATCGGAGAGACCAATAGCAGAATGACGACGGAATAAATAGCAAATTGCATTGCCCTACCCGAACTTGGAGTAACTTTGTAAAGGAGTGCACTCAGAGCTACCGAAACCCCTGCCGCCGTAAACCCAGCTAAGATGTTGATTGCTGGAATTACAAAGTACACTGCTTTGGCGCTAGTTAACCATATCCACACGAGTGGCGCTGGTGTGATAGCAGCGGTGCACGCGATAAGCACTGGCCGTGAGCCATACATATCCACAACTTTCCCCCAAAACGACGATGAAAGAAGAACGGTTACTGTGGATACGCCAGTTAAAACACCGATACCCAAAAAAGACATTTTAAGGTCACGCAGCATGTACGTAGCGTAGAACGGCGCAGCTAAGGACTGCATTGACCATACAAGGCCATAAAGCATAACCATCATCAAACTGCGGTTCGAAAATGTATCGCGGATTAAGCGGAAATATTTCGTTTCCGAACCTTTGCTTTCGACTCTAACGTCAGGCTGAGGTACAAAAAGCAACACATTTAGCAGTCCAAAAACCATCCCAAAAAGGAAAAGCCAGTTGAAAGCAGCTATTCCGCGGCTTTTGATGTGGTCCAACACTGTTCCCTCAATTAGAGCCAGAACCGCTCCAACAATCCCCGCATACATCATAACTCGCCCAAAGAATATGCCCATTGTTCGCGCAGGAATTATGTCACCCACCCAGCTCGCCCTAGCATTTCCTGAAATATATGCAAACGCTGTGTTGAGAGTAATAATAGCAATGAGTGCGGCAATCTTTGCGTCAGAAGAAGCATTTTTTAAAATATGGGGAATTAGTATTATTAGCGCCCATCCAGCAACATTGAGTATTGAAGCGCTGATTGTCAACAAACGGCGGCTAAACCCACGCTCGACCAGTAGCGCCGAAAACAATTGTACGACAACACACAGCATTGGGACTGTGCTCATCAAACCAATCTGGACATTATCGGCGCCCAATTTGAGAGCATATCCAATTATAAACATTCCGCCTGTAGAGGCGCTGTAGACTGCGCCGAGCATTGACTGAATATACGACAAGCGAACCGACCGCTTTACCAAATGCTCTGGCAGTTTACTATGCGAATCACCTGTCTCATTGCCCTGCGGAGAATCATCCTGCCTTGCCACTCAAACCACCCGCCAAAGACTGCTTTTACATAATTCCCTTCAGCAATTCTGTTGCCTCTGCTATTGATTCGTCAAATATTTCCGCGACAACATCGAGTTGATCTTCATCAATAATCAACGGCGGCTCAAAACGAATTACTTTCGGGTTGTTAAGTGTATATGCTGCAATTACGCCGCGCCTCGCCAAGCCACCGATTACCAGCTCACCAATATCCTCATGAGTAAATTCCGCCCCAATCATCAAGCCGAGGCCCCTAACATCTGCAAGCGCATCAGGATGCTTTGCCTGCACTTCTCTAAGCTTGCCAAGGAAACGTTCGCCAAGTCGTGCGGCACGCCCTGGAAGGTCGTCAGCTCTTGTAACGTGAATTGCCGCAATAGCCGCTCTGCATGCCAGAGGGTTTCCGCCAAACGTTGAAGTATGCATAAGAGGGTTCTCACGAAACATCGCATCCCAGATTTCGGGAGTGCCTATAAAAGCACCAATTGGCATCACACCGCCGCCAAGCGCTTTTGCCAAAGTCATGATGTCTGGTTCAACACCCCAGTGCTCCACAGCAAACATCTTCCCAGTTCGTCCCAAACCCGTTTGCACTTCATCAACAATAAGTAAGGCACCATTTTGCGTACACAGCTCACGTAAACCAGGCAAATAATCTTCTGGCGGTATGTGGATTCCTCCCTCACCCTGGATTGGTTCAACTATTACAGCGGCTGTCTTTTCTGAAATGACTTCTGCCACTGCGCTGATATCGCCAAATGGAACATGGATAAACCCTGGGACAAGTGGCTGGAAAGGTTCACGGTAAATCTCGCGTCCTGTAGCGCTAAGCGAACCCAAACTCTTGCCGTGAAAACCGCCAAGGGTGCATATGAACTCCGAACGTTTTGTATAAATTCGTGCAGCCTTGATTGCACCCTCAATTGCTTCTGTTCCACTATTGCAGATGAAGCTATACTGCAGTCTGCCCGGCGTAATCTCTGCCAGCAGCTCACACAAATCCGCGAGTGGTTTGTTGAAGAATATCTTAGAGGATAATGGCATTGAGTTTAGTTGCTCTTCCACCGCCGCCACAACTGTAGGATGGCGATGGCCAAGACTGAAAACGCCGTATCCGCCTAAGCAGTCAATATAACGGTTGCCTGAGTAATCGGTAACATAAATGCCTTTTGCACTCGCCTCAACATCTCCAAACCCAGCAAATCGCATTAGATTTGCCAATGTCGGATTTACATAAGCAACATATTTCTCGATTGTTTCCTCAATAATCTGCTCGCCCTCGGACAATCCCGGTGTTTGCTCCATTTTGTTCATCCTCCCAGAGCTTTGCAATTAATCACGAACATGTCCATAAGAATTCCGTACCCATGTACATTCACACTAACCCAGGGGATTTTCCTTCAATTTTTGCCAACTTTCTTAAATTGAAGGAAACTTGCGTGAAGCTTGTTCAATGCTTCAGATGTTGCGCGAGGTTCTTGAATATTTCAATGCCATCAGAAGAGCCATGCCAAGGGAGCGTAGCACGTTCAGGATGAGGCATAAGGCCGAAGATTAAGCCAGTCGAGTCACGTATTCCAGCAATTCCTTTTGGAGACCCGCTTGGACAATAAGGATACTCTTCGGTTGGCTGGTTGTTTTTTGAATAACAAACCACGGGATGGATAATGTCATCGTTTTCCCAATAAAGGCGGCCCTCGCCATGAGCAACGGGCATCCGGAGAATGCGTCCGTGCAACCCTTTGGTCCAAATGCTTTTATCGTCTGTAACTATTAGCTCTACCCACCGACTTTCAAAGCGCGCAGACTTGTTTTGAAGCAGCGCTGCCTGACGCTCGCCAACAGTGCCCGCCGGAAGAAGACCTGTTTCGACAAGTATTTGGAAACCATTGCAAATTCCTAGTATCGGCTTACCTGTTTCCACAAGTTCACGAAGCTGGTCTGCAACACATGCGATCAGGTGCAAGCCAAAGATGCGCCCTGAACCAAGGTGGTCGCCCCATGAAAAGCCGCCGGGAATCACTATTGCCTGATATCTAGTCAAGCGCTCCTCGCCTGTCAGGATATCCTGAAAGTTGACGATTTTGGCATTAAGGCCCGCTTGCTCGATTGCAAATGCAGTTTCTTCGTGGCAATTAATGCCAGGGCCATACAGGACTGCCACGACAGCGGAGGTGTTTGGCGTGTGAATTCCAAAATTAAGAGCGTTTCTTTCCATTACCCAACTACCTCCGTGAAAGGTTTCTCCCAAATTTTTACTAGGTCACTTATTGAAACTTTGAGAAGCGTTTCCTGGGAGTCATTAATGACAAGTTCAGGGGTATCAATAACCTCGCCAATCTCGAACCACGGCAAACCTCCAAAAAGATCCATAGGCTCGACGTCCGGTGGCAACTCCAGCAGAATCGCCCCAACAGCCTCGCTAAAAAGTGCTCCATCTTTCCGTCCAGCAGGAAAATTGGAAAGGTCTACACGAGCGCCGAGTCCCGAACCCATTGCACCCTCGAAAAGGCGGAAGAGCACTCCACCTTCAGCAATTGCCGAGGCTGATTTTACTGGGTTGTCGTTCCAATAGAACTTGTGCAGGCGGCGGTAGGTAATGACGAGGTCCTTCGCCCATTCGTTCCCCCAATCGGAAAGCTTATCTCCTCGCTCACCAAACGCATCAAGATAAACCGACCCACCTAGTCGCTCTGGGTCTAGCTTGCCAAGAATAACAAGTTTATTCCCAGGCGTCTTGAAATTCTTTGTGACGATGCTCCTGACGTCGGGTATTCGGCATAGTGTTGAGACTACAAGAGTATAAGGCACATCAATTAGTTCGCCGGTCTCCGCCTTGAAAGTGCCAGAACTCGAATCTTTGCCAGATATAAAAGGCGTCCCAAATATCTCCGAGAGCTCAGCGACAGTCTCGACCATAGCCTTCAGTTCCCATGCAACTTCAGGGCGAATCTTCGGCGTGTAGAAATTGTCACACAATACGATATCATCTAAGCCTGCACCTACCGCCACTGCCTTTGCAATGGCTTCTATTACTGAAAGCCTTGCCGCCCCCGCGGGATCAACATCGGGATAGAATGGGTTGAACGCCACAGTAGTTACGACTCCGCAGGGCTTTCCTCGAATGGGAGCAGCAACCCAGGCATCGTTCCTCATTCTACCGTTCAAACCACCGTATGGACCCAGCACAGTACGTCCTTGAACGGTGGAGTCAAACTGCATGCCGGCTGCAGATTGGTCGCAACAATGATAGTGAGAAATTACTTTTTCCACGGCTTCTTTCCACTCTTTTGGGGTGGATGGCTGGGGCCGCTGGATGGGTTTTAGATTTCTTTTGGGTTTGACTATCTCGATTTCATCAATCGGACATTCACGCCACAAGAAAGACATATCAATGTCGGCAACCAGCGTCTCACCATGATATGCAGTAAGCCTGTGAGTATCTGTAAATTCGCCGATTACGGCATATTCCACGTCGTACCTTTGAAGAATTTTCAGAGCTTCGTCTAGCTTCTCGGCGGGGATGGCGGCTAGCATTCGCTCCTGGGACTCAGAGAGCAGGATTTCCCACGGCGCAAGGCTTTCGTCTTTGAGTGGAACTTTCGCAAGGTCAATGCGAACGCCGGTCTTCGAGCCCATCTCCCCAACAGCGCAGGAGATGCCGCCCGCCCCAAGATCCGTTATCGAGCGAATACATCCTGCATCGCGGAGAATCGGTACGGCAGTCATGAATTTCCGTTCGGTGATTGGGTGGCCTATTTGAACTGCGGCCGCATCCTTATGTATCGTTTCGCCAGTCATTTCTGCCGAGCTTGCTGTTGCCCCATGAATGCCATCGCGACCCGTCCGCCCACCGAACAGAACTACTTTGTCGCCAGGAATGGGATCAAGTTTGAGAGCATATTCTTCAGGAATTATGCCAACTGTATGACCCAATGCAAAGCACTTTGGATAGCCAGGATGTATACGATATACAGGATGCATCATTGGAATGCCCATAGGATTGCAATAGTATGCTGTCCCACGTATTGACTCCGTAACAATTATCCTGGGGTGTAGCGCTCCAGCAGGAACTTCGGAGTCTGAAATCCTTGGGTCCATTGTGCCCATTATAGTGGAGCCGCCGATGGGATATCCGCCTCGTCCAAAACCAATGGCGTCACGAATTACACCGCCATGTTTGGTCGCAATTCCACCAAAAGTGGCAATGGAAGACGGGAAGTTGTGGGTCTCACCTTTAATGAGGATAACCTGACCATCGTAAAACTTCATTCCGCCCGCATTATCTTTGAAGACAGAAACTACGAGCGGATGATTGATTCTCGCCGTTGCCGCCTGAAGCTTCTCTAATAGCTTCAGACTCCGCCATGTTGTATGGTAGCAGTGGTCGGACCACGACTGCACTATAATTTCTATCTCGGCATCCGTCAGCGGTCTGCCTATTTTTTGCTCGTAACCTTGGAGAGCCTTCAACTGCGACAAAGGGGCATACCAAGAATGTTTTTCGCTAAGCTCGAGCAATTCTTCATCAGTAAGCCCAGTCAGTCGAATATGCTTTACAGGCTCTGGCTCTCCATGGGGCCTTAACGAATCCCATGGTTGTTCGATGATTGTTTGTACGATTGGGTTATATAAGTTCTCTTTTACAATGCGCAGGGCCTCTTCGGTTGTTGCACCTATAAATTGGTATCTCTGGCTAAGGCGTGCCCATTGGAGACCTTCGACCCCCAGCGCCCGTGCGCCATCAAAGATGCTGGGAGTCTCAGGGTCTGTCACGGCTCGCTGATAGCCAATCTCAACTATTGGCCCATCTAATGGTGAAAGCCTCGAATTATAAGAGTACGTTTGATAAAGAGGATTCACAAAAAGGGGTTTGAGTTTCTCCAAATCACAATTGCCCTCAAGGCGAATGACTCTCTCAATGCGAAGTCCTTCCAATTTGTAGCCTAGTTCTTTTAAATGTCCTAGTAAATTATCAGCCTCAGGGTCTTGTTTGAATTGAATATAAACGCTGGAAATTGCCATGCCATGCCTCCCAAATACATTCTACTGGATATATGGCGGCCTTCGCAAGCAATTTCCAAAGTTGCTCATGGAGCAAGTTATCTTGCATTCAGCTGATTCTTTGAATTTCCTCAAGGACTGAGGTGGCGTACTCAAAAAACATTTTGTACGAGCTACAGAAGTAGCTCGGGTCGGAGGGGGAGCCGCCAAGGATGATGCGGTGTTTGATGCATCCACCATAACAAAATCTAAGCCAGGGGCACTCACGACAGGCATCGGAAAGCATAGTTTTCTGTTCGCCAAACTCCCTCAGTTTTGGTGAAAACCTCAATTCCGACAGCGGCGTCTCATTTAAGTTTCCCAGTTTCCATTTTGGGAGGACAAAGAAGTCGCAAGGGAACACATCGCCTGTATGTTCAACAAGCATATATCCCCCGCATCTCGGCTGGGTAATGCACGTATTCGATGGTTGGCCTTGGAGCATTAGCATAAGGTCGTCAAAATCGCGTACTGAGATGTCCATTGGGCTGTCCAGCCATCGGTCAAATATCCTGCAAAGAAATTCCCCGTATTGCTCCGGAGTGATAGAGTAGAAAGCCGGCATTCCTCCTGGCCCTGGTTCAAGACACGGCACGAATTGGAAGTATTTTACACCTGTTTCAAGCAAAGCGTCATAGACTCGATCGGGCTCACGAACATTACGGTCATTTAGCAACACAAGAATATTCACCTCTGCGCCTGCTTCGAGCAACATTCGAATGCTTTGAATCACACGCGCATAGCTACCGGTTTTCTTACTGTCTCGACGGTAGTGGTCATGGAATATTGCAGGCCCATCTAGGCTAACTCCAACAAGAAAATTATAAGCTGCCAGAAATTCCGCCCACTTGTTGTCCAAAAGCGTTGCGTTCGTCTGCAAAGCATTAGTTACAATTTGGCCCTCACGAAGATTCGCTGCCTGAAGCTCAACCACGCGCTTGAAGAAGTCGAGTCCCATCAGCGTTGGCTCTCCGCCTTGCCAAGAAAACTGGGCTAGGTCGCGTCCAGCTTCCATGCCTTGCTCGATTAACCGCTCAAGGGTTGATGCTTTCATCCGGTGCTCCTTTACACCAGGGAACATATCCGATTTTTGACGATAAAAGCAGTATGTGCAACGAAGATTGCAATCTGGGCCGGCAGGCTTAATTAGAAGCGAAATAACAGACGGGTTTACTGGCATCGGCAACTCCTTCTCTTCCAGGGAACATATGTATCTATATCATACGTCCCGCTAAATAAAAGGTCAAACACCATGGCTTGTTGCTTTAAATTGGTAACCTAATAGAAGCAAGGAGCCACATGACCAAACATCCGAAGTTTATAGAAAGCAGGAATAAAAAGAAACGCCGCTGAAGTGAATTTTGATTGGAATATTCGCTATGTCCAAATAAGTTCTTTTTCCCCCGAAGGTGAGTTATGAGGAGACTTCTGCCTATAATTTTACTGATAGCCTTGGCCATCTTAGGCATAAACCTTGGCAAGCGAATTCCGCAACCGCCAGAACGATTTCGGCGAGAGGGACAGCTGACCGTCCATTTTATTGACGTGGGCCAGGGAGATTGCACCCTGATTCGAACGCCAGATGGAAGAAATCTTTTAATAGACGGAGGAGACCAAAATGCCGCCGATAAAGTAATCCGATACCTAAGTCAACAAGGTATCAGGCGGATTGATTTGCTTATCATAAGCCATCCGCATGCAGACCATATTGGTGGACTGCCAGCAGTGCTCGACAATTTTGGCATATCGTGTGTTGTTGACCCTGGTTGTGAACATGGAAGCCCAATCTACGAAATGGTACTCAGAAAGATCGAAGAACGCCGAATTGATTACAGGCTAGTTGGCAAAGACCAGATGCCAATTATAAGCAAAGATATCCATCTTGATTTGTTTTGCACTGAATTTGGCGGGGATACAGATTCCGAATTAAACAATAGCTCAGTCGTCGCTCTCATCCGATACAAAAATGTGGGCGTGCTTCTAACCGGCGACATTCAATATCAAGCAGAGGCACAACTTCTAGCTGCTCATCGCAACCTAAAAGCCGACATACTTAAGGTTGCTCATCATGGTAGTGCAGACAGCACATCGAATGAGTTCCTAGAGGTGGTCAAGCCGGCTTATGCAGTTATATCCGTTGGCAGTGAAAACGAATATGGCCACCCCGCAAGAAGTACGCTTCGGCGACTGAATGCAGCAGGGGTAAAAGTCTTTCGCACGGACAGGGACGGCGATGTAATCTTTTCGACCGATGGCGAATGGATTGATGTGGTGACAAGCCGATGAGTAGCAGTGAGATTCAGGCTTTTGTAGACCGGATTGAGGGAGATAAGGCAGTTCTCTTAGTTGGGGAAAAAGCAGAAGCAGTCATTATACCTGCAAAATACCTACCCAAAGAGGCTGGCGAAGGAGCTGTTCTAACCATTGAAATCAGATTTGATGCTGAAAAGACAGCCGAGGCGTCGGAAAACATCAAATCAATCATCCAAAGACTTACTAAAAAGAACAAGTAATTAGCTACCAGGTCATTGCCAAATCATAGGTAGTTCTATCCAAGGGCAGGTGCAAATAATGGAGGAATTGTACAAGAGACCGCTTGGCGATATTCTCATACGAAAGAAGATAATAACTCCGGAACAACTCGAAATAGCTCTGGCGGAACAGCAGCGAACACATAAAAAGTTGGGAGAGGTACTTATCTCGCTCGAATTTGCCACAGAAGAACAGATAACCGAGGCGAGAGCTCAGCAGTTAGACGTAGGATATGTTAATCTTCAAGAGTTCCAATTTGACCCACAAGTCCTCTCTCTGGTTTCCGAATCAATATGTCGCACCTACCAGCTTATACCTCTAAAAAAATCTCACAACAAACTTACGCTGGCAATGGCTAACCCTTTGGATGTTGAAGCAATTGACCTCATTCAGTTTGAAACCAAGCTGAGGGCAGAACCCGTGCTCGCCACCGAATGGCGAATCCGAGAGGCAATAGATAGGAATTATGGTCAGTATGAAGCAGAAGAGCTTAAGGATTTTGTTCAGCAAGCAACGAGTGACCTCGAACTAACAAGCGTTGATGAAGATGAACATGAGGATATTGACGAAGTCAGGCGGCAAAGCCATCGGGCGCCGATAATTCGGATGGTCAATATGCTCCTTACGCAGGCTGTGCGGAAGAAAGCAAGCGATATCCACATTGAACCTCGAAGAAACACTGTTGACATTCGATATCGGATTGATGGTGACCTTCACTTAGTAAGAAGCTTACCTAAGTCGTTACATCCCGCTATTTCTTCGCGAATTAAAATTATGTCCGAGCTAGACATTGCGGAGCGGCGACTACCGCAAGATGGACGCATTACTCTCCGCCTAGATGGCAGAAATATTGACATACGAGTATCCACAAGCCCAACCTTATATGGCGAGCGAATCGTCCTTAGAATTTTAGATAGAAGCGAAGGCTTAATCCCCCTGGAAAAGCTTGGGTTTTCACCGCGTGACCTTGAAGTGTTCAAGTCGCTTATTAGCCAGCCTCATGGCATCATTTTGGTAACAGGACCGACAGGTAGCGGCAAGACGACAACGCTATACGCAGCGTTGAATGAACTAAAATCGGAACACACAAATATAATGACCGTTGAGGATCCAATAGAGTATGAACTTGATGGAATCAACCAGACAAATGTACATCATCGAATCGGTCTCACATTCGCAAACCAACTCAGGGCAATACTAAGACAGGATCCAGACATAGTATTTGTCGGCGAGATTCGAGATGCAGAAACCGCCGACGTGGCATTTCGGGCGGCGCTCACTGGTCACTTGGTCTTCTCGACACTGCATGCCAATGATGCACCTAGCTCAATTACTCGGTTGATAGATATGGATGTCGAACCCTTCCTAGTTAGCTCTGCGATAATAGGCGTTCTTGCTCAGCGTTTGGTAAGGGTGCTTTGCCCTGACTGCAAACAGCCATACGAAGCAGACGCACAAACAAAAGAACTGCTAGGTTTAAAACCGGACGAAAAAGTAAAAATATATCGCGCGGTGGGATGCAGAAGTTGCGATGGCACCGGATACAAAGGAAGAACTAGTATACGAGAGACAATGATAATGACAGACGAAATTCGCAGGTTGACAATAAACAAAGCTTCCGCAAATGAAATCCGACGCGCAGCCCTTGCCTCAGGCATGATTACAATGCGGCAAGATGGCGCAAACAAGGTGATTGCAGGGATTACCACAATTGACGAAGTTCAACGCAAGATTTTCGTCGAGACAGACTTGCTCTTCTTTGGAGCCGCTGAGGCAAAAGCCGCCTAAAACAAGAAAAACAGATTTTGGGTATTATGGGTGTGGGGTGAAGGAATATCCCACACTCGTTTTGTATTTGGAAACCGTGCGAAGCAGAGACAGGCTTATAGAAAAACCACATCTTTTGGGAATGACCTCGTCGGAGCTCGAAGAGTTAGCGGAGTCATTGGGGGAGCCAAAATTCCGAGGCCGCCAGATTGCAAAATGGCTCTACAAGCACAATGCCACTAGCCTTGATGAAATGACCGACCTTCCATTATCCTTGCGAGAACGACTGAAAGAAGCCGCCGTTCTCTATCGCGCTCGGATTGTTAACAGAAGTGTATCTCGCGACGGAACTACTAAGCTCCTTTTGGAGCTGGAAGATGGCCAAACAATAGAAAGCGTCCTTATTCCCTATGAAGACCGAGTCTCGGTTTGTGTCTCCACCCAAGTGGGATGCGTCGTAAGATGCATCTTCTGCGCAACAGGAATATCAGGCTTCGCACGTAATCTAACAGCAGGCGAAATTGTGGATGAAGTGCTTACATGCCAAAAAGAAACGCCACGTCGAGTCAGCCACGTAGTCTATATGGGAATGGGGGAACCCCTACTTAACCACGAAAATGTGCTAAAAAGCATCCAAATCCTAAATAAGGAAGTTGGAATCTCAATGAGGCACATCACTATCTCCACAATCGGTATAACTCCCCAGATAAGGAGACTGGCAGAAGAGAAACTACAACTAACGCTTGCAGTTTCGCTCCATGCGCCAGATGATATGCTACGCCGTCAGATAATCCCCTTTGCTGCTCGGTATCCGCTCCAAGATTTAATCGAAGCATGCAAGGAATATGCTGAAACCACTGGCAGACGTATAACCTTTGAGTACCTGCTAATACGAAACATTAATGACAGCATTTCCCATGCGCGAAAACTTGCAAATCTCCTCAAAGGTATCCTGTGTAATGTTAACCTTATTCCCTACAACGCAGTTGAAGGTCTGGAGCTCGACCGCCCTTCTCAAGCTCGCGTTCGTGCCTTCCGTTCGGTCCTTGAAGAATCAGGTATTACAGTAACCCAACGAGTTGAGAGGGGTCATGCTATATCAGCTGCATGCGGACAACTTCGACGAAGGTCACAACTGCCCAATTAACTTATGCGTTTGAGGGATAACGCGGACGTCGCGCAGATAGCGCTTGCAAAGCAATTGCCATTCGAGCATTTGTCTGGGCGACGGCGGCATTATCCCGCCAGTTGCTGTTACTGGCTGAAGGACAACCGGAATCTCATGGCGAACATCTGCTACCATTCTCGCCGCCTCCTCGATTTCTTCGGTCTTAGTACTATCAGCGACGACAATCTTCACGTGAATTGGCTTTGCAGACGCACATTGTAAAAATTGAGCGTGCTCTTGCATAAGGTTTGGCCCGCCTGTCGAGCTCGGAAGCTTTATGTCCATGGCAATTTCATCTAGGAACGGCAAGATATCTGGAAGAGCATTGGGGAGTGAACCATTAGTCTCCAGCATGATTGGAAAACCGGCAGAGTGCAACTCTGAGGCAAGGCTGGAGCAAAATTCAGGCTGGGCAAGCGGCTCCCCGCCGGTTAAAGCAACTGAGTGATGCAAACCACGAGGAACGTCGAGCCGATTGACAAACCGCAGAGCATCGTGGGTTCCTACGGGATTGCTCAGAACCTCGAATTTTCTAGAGCCGGGTTCAACTTCTGCGCGGAATGTCCCTTGCATTATGCGTGCATCTTGGGTGTCGCAGTACCTACAATTAAGATTGCAGACAGAAAATCTCACGAAAACCTGACGAGAGCCAACTAAGAGACCTTCCCCTTGGATTCCAGAGAATACCTCAAAAAGCCAACCTTCTGACGCTAGTTTACTCATTTGACATTCTGCCTATACGTGCTTCTTCATGCAGTAAATAAAATGCCGCTACTTTTGCCAAAACCGTCGCCTCATGCCCAAAAAGGAAACTTGAATTCCAGATTTTGATTCACTTATTTGCCAATGGAGTAGTAATTAGAAAACGAGGGCTAAGCTTCTTCCCAATAGCATGCGCTGGACGTTGGCGATTCCCAAATAGTGACTTTGTAGACACTTTCGCCGAGGAGCAGTCGCATCTTTTCAAATACCACTTTTGCAATTAACTCGGCGGTAGGATTCTGGTTTTGAAATTCGGGCAGTTCGTTCAGATAGCGGTGGTCAAGGTAAGAAACGACCTCAGCTAGTGCCGTTTTAATGCGACGAAAGTCGAGGAGTATTCCCATCTCGTTTAGTTTTTTGCCGCGAACACAAACCTGCACTTTGTATGTATGGCCATGCAGGTTCTCGCACGGCCCCTGATATTTACGAAGATTATGGGCAGAATCGAACTGAGATTCCACGCAAAGTTCGAACATTCGCCGCCTCCCAATGCCGCCTCATTATACTAACCTACCAACACAGCTGTCAACGAAGTGAGCCAGCTTATAACCACCAGCCGTATAACTGCCGCGTATAAAATGCTTACAATTCAGAGTTCATTTTACCCGAGGTTTGCGCCTTGTTCGCGAAGCCTGGATTGAAGAATGGAAACATCAAGATTGCGAGGCGAGACGCTGCTTGTAGCGCATAGTGCTGCTGCAGTACCTGCCGCCTGACCAATGGCAATGCAGATTGGCATGATTCTGAGCGAGGAATGGGCTTCATGGGTCGCTGAGATTGGCCTTCCTGCGATTAGGAGATTTTCGATGCCAAGCGGAACAATACAACGATAAGGAATGTCATACGACTCTCCTCGTGGGAGGTGCTTTATGACGGTGCCTGCACCAGTTGGATTGTGAATATCTATTGAATACGAGCCGCGTGCAATGCAATCATCAAACTTCTTTGCCCCAAGCACATCTTCTGCGGTGAGTATATACTCGCCTATAACGCGTCGAGTTTCTCGAACGCCGACTTGAGGACCACTAATGAGAATCTCCGCCTTCTCAAAACCAGGAACATCTTTTCTCAAGAATTCAAGGAATTCCCATGCTTGACGCCTACCCTCGATTTCAGCGCGAGTTAAATCCTCGGAAGAAGTGCCGTCGACATGGGTAATGCGAGTTTGGTTAAAATGGATTTCTCCTTCTCTGGTTGTATAGAAAAAGAGAACATTCTCGCGAGGGCACGTCAGCCTTCCCTCCGCCTTCGCTTTTTCATATAAACGATTGAATTCATCACCTCTAGAAGGCATCCGCGACTGGTCCACATTTACAACCCTAAAGTTGAGCGTCATTGGCTGTGTTAGCCCATCCTCCGGCCTCCCTTTTTCGCACCTGGCACCTGCAAGAAAAGCGAGGTCGGCATCCCCTGTGCCATCAACGTAAATTTTCGCTTTTGCCAGGAGTTTGCCTGACTTGCCGCAAGTCTCAACAAAGGTAATATATGAGGAATCAACCTCTGCATCGCTTAGGAAAGTATGGAGGAGCACACGCACGCCAGCTTCTTCACACATGCGGTCAGCAACAAACTTGTATGCTTCTGGGTCGAACGCTGTCCGGCTACCCTTGCCGTATGCGCCTAGGGCGGTAAGGCGGTCAATGATTTCCTGGTGGATGCCATGGATAATTTGCTCTTCTCCTGCCCAGTACGTCATATATGGATTTACTAGGCCTGCAGTTGCCATGCCACCGAGAAAGCCATATCTCTCAATCAGAAGGGTATCTGCGCCGTTTCGGGCGGAAGCAATTGCAGCAGCCAATCCTCCTGGGCCTCCACCGGCGACAAGTACATCACATTCAAGTATTGATAGTGGAGTTTTCATATTTCAAAAAGCCCAAAGTCATTCGCCAGCAAGGGATAAGCCAAAATAAAAACTTCGCAGCTCAAAGCTGCTTTATCTTTCTGATAAGCGCTGAGCAAGGAGCTTGTTGACAAGCTGCGGGTTTGCGCGGCCTTGGGTATACTTCATTACCTGACCCACGAGGAAGCCCATTGGCTTTTGATCGCCGCCTTTTATTTTCGCAACAACATCAGGATTTTCGTCGAGCACGCGGTCAATCACGGGAATGAGCTCTTCCTCGCCAGTAATCTGGGTCATTCCCCTAGCTTGCACGATTTCTTTCGGCGACTTACCGGTCGCAAACATTTCCTCAAAGACTGTTTTTGCAATTTTGCCGCTAATAGTACCATCGGAGATCATTTTAAGCAAAGTGGCAAGGTCTGAAGGCTTGACTTTGGACTCTTGTATCTCAATCCCAGCGGCGTTTAACATGCGAGTGAAGTCGCCCATAATCCAATTGCTGACAGTTTTGGGTTCGGGAAACATCTTCACAGTCTCCTCGAAATACTCTGCCATTTCGCGCGTATCGGTGAGGATTTCAGCATCATAAGCTGGAAGGCCGAATTCTTCCATAAACCGAGATTTCTTTTGGTCAGGAAGCTCCGGCAGAGCCCTCCTTTGCTCCTCAATGAACTCTGGGGAAAAGTACATTGGCACAAGGTCAGGCTCTGGGAAGTATCGGTATTCTTGTTCGTATTCCTTGCCTCGCATTACAGTTGTAATGCCTTGTTCGTCATCCCAGCGCCGGGTTTCGTGAACTATCTTACCGCCTTCTTTTAGTACCTCAATCTGGCGTTTTATTTCGTAATCCACACCACGATAAACTGCACGGAACGAGTTTAAATTTTTGAGCTCGGTGCGCGTGCCAAGCATCTCAGTACCTTTGGGACGGACAGATATGTTTGGCTCACACCGCATATGGCCCTCTTCCATCTTGGCATCGCTTACGCCAAGATAGGTCAGTATCGCACGAAGACGAACCAGATACTCCCGTGCCTCTTCAGCAGAATGTATGTCAGCCTCGCTAACAATTTCCATGAGGGGAACACCGCTTCGGTTGTAGTCTACGAAGCTTTCATTTCCGCCCGCGTGAATCAGCTTGCCAGTATCCTCTTCGAGGTGAACACGCCGAATGCGAATGCGCTTTGTAACGCCGTTGACTGTTATGTCGATGTGTCCCCTTCGCCCAATTGGATAATCATATTGAGATATCTGGTAATTCTTCACTAAGTCAGGGTAGAAGTAATTTTTCCGATGGAAAATGCTGTAATTGGATACTTCGCAATTAAGCGCAAGGGCTGTTCGAATGACGAATTCCACCGCCTTCTTGTTCGCAACGGGAAGCGATCCAGGGAGCCCCAGGCACACGGGGCAGGTCCGCGAATTCGGCTCTCCGGCAAAGGCATTCGGACAGTTGCAAAACATCTTGCTTTCGGTTAGCAGTTCGGCATGAACTTCCAAGCCGATTACAGGTTCGTACTCTATTGTCATGATGACTTCTTACTCCTATTTCTAAAGGAGTGGCTTCTTTGTATGGTACTCAGTATTCTGCTCAAAAGTATACGCTACGCGCAGAATGGTTTCTTCATCAAATGGTCTGCCCATAATCTGCATTCCGATAGGCAAACCCTCACTAAAGCCACACGGCACTGAGATTGCTGGAATTCCTGCCAAATTTATGGGTATTGTGCAAACATCCGCCAACTTCATTTCAAGTGGGTCATCAACCTTTTCACCAATTCCAAATGCAACTGTCGGCGAAGTTGGGCTGATTAACACATCGAATTCTTTGAACGCCTCGTCATATGCTTGGCGCACAAGAGTGCGAACTTTCTGCGCTTTCAGGTAGTATGCATCATAATAGCCGGCGCTTAAGACATAGGTACCAATCATTATCCTTTGCTTAACTTCGGCACCGAAACCCTCTTGCCTTGTCTTTGCAAACATAGTGAGCACATCAGGCGAGTGCTCGCTTCGATAGCCATACCGGACGCCGTCATAACGGGCAAGGTTCGAGCTCGCCTCCGCAGGCGCAAGGATGTAGTAGGTTGGGAGAGTATACTCCATTATTGGCATGGATAGTTCACGAAAATCGGCGCCTAGGCTGCACAATAACTCTACGCCTTTCATCACCGCATCTGCAATCTCGGAGCGAACCCCCTGCGCAAAAAATTCCTTAGGGACGCCAATTTTGAGTCCCTTAACGTCGTTTCTCAGTGCCTTTGTAAAATCGGGTACAGGCAAATCAACCGACGTTGAGTCAAGCGGATCTTTACCGCAGATAGCATTGAGTAGAATTGCAGTATCGGTGACATCCTTTGTCATAGGGCCAATTTGATCAAGAGACGAAGCGAAAGCTACTAAACCATAGCGAGAAACCCTGCCATAAGTTGGCTTCATTCCAACAATGCCACAGAAAGAAGCCGGCTGCCGTATAGAACCGCCCGTATCAGAGCCAAGAGCTAGAATCGCTTCATCGGCTGAGACTGCCGCTGCCGACCCTCCACTTGATCCGCCAGGAACTTTGGAAAGATTCCATGGGTTCCTTGTTGCAAAAAAAGCGGAATTCTCCGTCGAAGAACCCATTGCAAACTCATCGAGGTTCGTTTTACCGATTACAACTGCACCGCTGTCAATCAGGCGCTTAACAACGGTAGCGCTGTATGGCGGAATGTAGTTGTAGAGGATTTTAGAGGAACATGTTGTGAGGACCCCTGCGGTACACATGTTATCTTTGATAGCAGTAGGGATGCCAGCAAGTGGGCTAATCTCTTCGCCGCGAGCGATTTTCTCGTCAACAGCATTCGCCGCCTCGAGCGCCGATTCGCCAACAATTGTTACATATGCCTTAACTTTATCTTCAACCGCCGAGATGCGTTCCAATACTGCCCGAGCGAGCTCAACTGAGCTTACCTTTCGGGCTTTAAGCATTTCGTGCAACTCATGTGCTGTTAGAGTATGTAGGTGCAAATCGCTTTCCTCCTGTGTAGTACCGCTAGCTCTATGCCTCAAGCTGTCTTTATTTTGCATAGAAACTTTGGCTACACTTACGTCTCTACAACTTGTGGGACGACGAAATAATCATCGCGAGCCTCAGGAGCATTTGAAAGAGCCTGGTCCGCAGACAAACACTGTCCAACAACGTCCTCACGATATACATTCTGCACAGGTATTGAGTGCGACGTGGGAGCCACCTCATTGGTATCCAATTGTTGGAGCTTTTCGAAGTGGACCATAATCTCGTTAAGATGCCCTGTGAGCCGCTGTTTTTCCTCATCGGAAAGCTCAAGCCGCGCAAGCCAGGCAACATGTTCAACTTCTGCCTTGCTTAGCCTCATAACTTCGCCTCCTCACGAATGCGCCCATCCGCTACTTACGGACGGGCAGACGCGTGAATTATACCACTTGCCAACAGTACATGCAAGACCAGGAAGAAGGATTCATGAGACATCATTTAACAAAAAAAAATTAGTAAAATGCCTAGATATATCTAACTGCCGCTACCTACGTTGCCTTCCTGACAAATGCAATCTATAATGCAAATAAGGGGAATGAAATGATTGGGATATTAATGGGGGTGGCGATATTGGCAGCCTTACAGTCGGCAAGCGGGGCGCATATTACGCCTAGCGAGATTGCAACCGCACATCGCTGGGCGACAGCGAAGTTCCAAGGCATTGTAGAAAAAGCAAACAGTGGGCCTGGTTTGCTTGTTCTTGCAAACCATGATCCAGTGCAGAGAAATGCCAGAGCGGGCCGCCCTTTGAACATTGCTGGAACCCAGTACAGCCGAGGCCTTTATTGTCATGCTATTAGCAAGGTTGTTGTCCGCCTTCCTGGTCCAGGAGCAAACTTCACAGCATTTGTCGGAGTTGATAGTAACGAGCAAACCAGCGGCGGCCGTGGAAGCATAATATTCTCCGTTAAAGCAAACGAGAAAGAACTATTCAATTCTGGTGTCATGCGGGAGGGCCATAATTCTATCGCTGTCAATGTACCCTTAAATGGCTCAACTGAGTTCACGCTGGAGGTTAGCGACGCCGGCGATGGAATAGCTTGCGACCAAGCAGACTGGGCCGATGCAAAAGCCACCCTGGAGGATGGGTCCGAAGTATGGTTAGGTGATTTACCAATTGTAGGAAATGACCAGGCTCAAATGTTTAACTCAGAGCCTTCGTTCTCCTTTACCTATGATGGCAAGCCTTCCTCGGAATTCCTCAATACGTGGGCCGTTGAGCGAAAGTCCAAGAATCTCGACAATCACAAGGTTGAGCATACGACCGTCTATAGAGATGAAAAAACTGGTCTGGTCGTTCGGGTTGCGGCAGTAGAATATAAGCATTTTCCTATTGTTGAATGGACAATCTACTTTAAAAATACCGGCTCAGCCGACACGCCCATTATTGCAGACGTGAAAGCATTAGATTGTCCATTTATCAGAAGTGACAGTGAGGAATTTGTCCTCCATCATCACGTTGGAAGCCCATGCCTTCCCAACGATTATCAGCCGCTTGCTGATATACTCCCAGCTGGTGCGCATAAGCACATCGCTACCTCAGGTGGACGCTCATCTAATAGCGATCTGCCTTACTTCAACATTCAATCAGGCTCCGATGGAGTAATAATGGCAATAGGCTGGCCTGGACAATGGGCGGCGGATTTCATACGCGAAAGCGAAAATTGTCTTCGAGCAAAGGCGGGCCAGGAGCTAACGCACTTCAAGCTCCATCCTGGCGAGGAGGTTCGCACGCCTTTAATTGTACTCCAATTTTGGCAAGGTGACCGCCTTCGCGCTCACAACATTTGGCGTCGGTGGATGCTCGAACACAACCTTCCCAAACCTTATGGCAAACAGGTTCAGCCTCAGATGGCTGGATGCAGTTCCCACCAATACGGTGAAATGGTGCATGCAGACAGCGAAAGCCAGAAGTTTTTCATCGACCGCTACATAGAGGAAGGCATTCAAATTGATTATTGGTGGATGGACGCCGGGTGGTACGTAAACGAAACCGACTGGCCTAACACTGGCACTTGGGAAGTGGATACTAAGCGATTTCCAGGAGGGCTCCGGCCAATTAGCGATCATGCTCATGCTAAGGGTGTTAAAACAATAGTTTGGTTTGAACCTGAGCGCGTAACACCTGGAACATGGCTTTATGAGAAGCATCTTGAGTGGCTTCTAGGTCCCGATGGTAATCAGAAGCTCCTAAATCTTGGCAACCCTGAGGCTTTAAGATGGCTCACGGAACATGTGGATAAGCTTATTGTCGAGCAAGGAATTGATTTGTATCGAAACGACTTTAATATTGACCCACTGCCCTATTGGCGAGGAAATGATTCCGAAGATAGACAAGGCATAACTGAAATTAAATATGTAGAGGGATTTCTTGCATTTTGGGACGAGCTGCGGCGGCGGCATCCAAACATGCTAATTGACACTTGCGCATCTGGCGGACGAAGGAACGACCTAGAGACCCTACGGCGGTCCGTGCCCCTCCTCCGAAGTGACTATATTTTGGAGCCAATTGGTCAGCAATGCCACACGTATGGAATTTCGTTCTGGATTCCTTTCTACGGAACAGGTGTAAACCAGTTTGACGCTTACAGCTTCAGAAGTGCCATATGCCCTCATATAACAGGATGTTGGGATATGCGAGTAAAGGATTCTGACTACAAAATTGTCAGAAAGCTTGTCGAGCAATGGCGAAAAGTTGCACCGTATATGCTCGGAGATTACTATCCGCTAACATCCTACAGCTTAAATACCGATGTATGGATAGCTTGGCAATTCGACCGCCCCGACCTTGGCGAAGGTATGGTTCAAGCATTTCGTCGTCCAGCTAGCCCTTATGAATCCGCAAGATTCAAGCTTCATGGACTTGATCCAAACTCTGAATATATCATTACAAACCTGGATACAAAGCAATCATCAATTGAAAGAGGATGCGACCTTACTGAAAGGGGCTTGCAAATCTTTCTGAAAAACCAGCCAGATTCGGCAATTGTTCTATACAAGCGCAAATCTTCAAAATGAACGTTAAATCAAAGTTGGTTAGTATAATTTCTCAGAAAGTTTACGGTTAACACCTGAAGGAGGCTTTCCCTAATGGAAGACAAAAGAAGGCGAGTACAGGAAATTCTAGAAATCCTAAAACGCACCCACCCAAAGCCTGAAGTAATGCTTAACTTCACGACACCCTTCGAGCTGCTGGTCGCCACAATCCTTGCCGCCCAGAGTACCGACGTGAAGGTCAACGAGGTGACTGCAAGGTTATTTAAAAAGTACAGGTCGCCCGAAGACTTTGCAAACGCCGATCCAAAAGAGCTTGAAGCAGACATCCACGAGACTGGATTTTTTCGCCAAAAAGCCAAATCAATAATAGAAGCCTCCAAGGAAATCGTTAGCCGCTATGGCGGAAAAGTACCCGACACCATTGAGGAACTGACAAAGCTTCCTGGTGTAGGGCGCAAGACGGCAAACGTCATTCTAGCGCGTGCTTACGGTAAGCCGGCAATAATAGTAGACACCCATGTCCTGCGTGTCTCAGCACGATTGGGGCTGGTGGACCCCATACTAGCCGAGAAAAAGGAAGCGGACAAGGTTGAAATGGCGCTACGGGAAATAGTCCCCGAAGAGGATTGGGTTGCATTCAGCGATGCAATCGTAGCTTTAGGGCGTACAATCTGCACAGCCCGGTCGCCAAAACATAGCATTTGTCCCATTTTGCATCTCTGTCCCACTGGCCAAGCCGAGATTAAAGCGAAGAAGGATTGTAAGTGAGCTTTAGCCTTTTATTCTCTCCAAAAATAGGCGCATGAATCGGTGAGCGTCTACTTCAGTGCATATTCGTGCATTAGGCGGATTCTCAACCAAAGGTTGGGGACGAAGATCGCAAACAGTCATGCCCGTAGTGATATTTCCTGCCGTCTCAATCTGGACAAAACCCTCTCTCATCCCAACAATTGTCGGGTCAATTGCCACTCCAACAGCAAGCGGATCGTGAAGATAGCAACCAGGGAAACCCTCGGTCTTCATGTGATATTGGATATATTCCCTTGTCAAATCCGAAAGAAATTCAGACAACCTAGTGCCAAGCGGCTTTATTTCACGAGTAACGTGGCCCATTTCAAGGCAAACTTGCTCCGTAACGTCGAGCGGCACAAAGGTAATTGGAACACCTACATCAAGCACAACTTCAGCCGCGTGAGGATCAACAAAAATATTGAACTCGGCAACCGTCGTAGTATTTCCATAAACGCGAAAAGCACCGCCCATAATAATGATTTCCTTTAACGAAGCCATCGCCACTGGCTTGTCGAGGATTGCTTTTGCAACATTTGTCAGCGGGCCTAAAGTAATTAGTGTTAATTCGCCCGCATACTTTTCTGCAAGCTCAGGAAGCAATTGTACAGCTGGAGTTGAAATTGCCGTTCTAGAGGGCTTTGGATACTTATATTCACCAGTTTTGGCTATTAACGAATGAAGACCGCCAAGCCCATCTACTCCGTGGACTTCTGGCGCGGTTACCAGGCGCTTTACCAATGGCTCGGCCTCTCCCTTTGAGACAGGAGGAGGCTCATCTAGCTCTAGAACATCCAGCACGCGCAAGACGTTCTCAGTACAAAGATCAACATGGACATTGCCGCTCACCGTTGTTATTGCCTCAACGCAAAGCTCGGGGGATTTAAGTGCAAGTATGAGGGCTAAGGCGTCGTCGACCCCAGCATCTGTATCAATAATTACTCGCTTCATTTGAGAAGATGTTCTATGGTAGCCGGGGTTTGTCCTGCACCAATGAAGCAAAACCATTAGGTAGCAAAAATAAGGGCCCTGTGGCATTCCCCAGGGCCCTTGGAGACTTTCTGCCAGTTGGGAGACTATACCCAACCTCTTAGTTTCATTGCTTCTGCAACTCGCTGGATTGCAACCATGTAGGCCGCCGTGCGCATATCCACCTTACGCTCCAGCGATACAGTCAGCGTATCGTGGAACGCCTTCGTCATCTTTTTATCTAGCCGCTCGTGGATGTACTCCTCTTCCCAATAGTCGCCTGTAATATTCTGCACCCATTCGAAGTAAGATACAGTTACACCGCCGGCATTGCAAAGAAAATCGGGGATAACAAAACGGCCATTTTTATATAGTATATCGTCTGCTTCTGGGGTTGTAGGACCATTCGCCAACTCACCGATAATCTTTGCCTTAATTCGCTCGGCATTCTCGCCGGTAATCACGTTTTCCAAAGCACTTGGAAGAAGGACATCAACGTCTAACTCTAAGAGACCTTCGTTTGAAACCGGCTGGGTGCCAGGGAATCCGACTACGGAACCAGTCTTATTTTTATGGTCGAGCACTGCCCGCGCACTAAGGCCATCGGGCTTATAGATGCCCCCACGGGAATCGCTTACGGCGACAATCTTTGAACCGAACATCTCCTCGGCAAGGATTGCCGCGAAGGAGCCTGCGTTCCCAAACCCTTGGATTGCAACGGTTGCTTTTGAAAGATCAATGCCTAGGAATTTCGCAGCTTCACGAAGCGTATACATTCCGCCGCGTGCTGTGGCATCGCCCCTTCCCTCTGAGCCACCAAGTTCCAGTGGCTTGCCAGTTATGACGCCAGGACAATAGTAGCCCCTCAACTTGCTAAACTCATCCATCATCCATGCCATAGTCTGCGGATTTGTATAGACATCTGGCGCTGGAATATCCTTCTCGGGGCCAAGAATTCTGCCGACAGCATCGATATACGCTCTGCTAAGCTGTTCGAGCTCACGCTGAGACATTTCTTTGGGATTGCAAACAACGCCGCCCTTGCCGCCGCCAAGGGGAATATCTACAATTGCACACTTCCAAGTCATCCATGCCGCCAATGCACGGACGGTATCTATGGTTTCATCAGGATGAAATCGAATACCGCCCTTGTTTGGACCACGGGCGTCGTTGTACTGAACCCGGAAGCCTTTAAAAACCTTAGTGGTTCCGTCATCCATTTTAACAGGGAGGCTCACATGCAATTCACGCATGGGCTCCCGCAGCATTGCGTGTACCCCAGGCTCAAGGTTTAGCAACTTTGCTGCACGATCAAGTTGAGCCTGAGCAATTTCAAACGGATTTCGTTCCGCCATCCACTGCCTCCTGTTATTAAAGTTTAAAAATATCAAAAATTCTTCAGCTAGAATTGTATAAGCATGCTACGCGCAACCACCTCCTCAAACATTTGTGAAACACTAAACCACAGCACAAACAAAAAGCCCGCACGATTGCAATCGTGCGGGCTCCAGCGCCAACTATAGTAGGGATGCGGCTTTGCATCCTTCACCATGCCAACTTCGGCATCGGGATTATAACAAAACTTCAATTCTAAGTCAAGGCAGTGCTTACCATCCGGAAGGCCTGGTTAATAAAAACTCAACGCTTAGTTATAAACAACATAACTAGTGCGCCAAAGACGGTAATACTTTATGTAAAATTGGGCTTCAGAAACTTACTATTTTTTAATTCTGATAGCCCTTTGCTCTTGACGAAAAGAAAACTGTTTTTGTATAATGCGTTTGTCGAAATAATTACAGGGCATTGATGCCCCTAGAAAAATCACAGAAAGATTTTTTCACGCAGAAGTGGTCGCAGAGACACCAAGTGGTGTATCCGCGGCTTTTTTATTTTTTAGCCAAGAAAGGAGATTAAAATGAGCAAGAACGACAAAGAATCCGTACTAAGAATGGCAAAGGAACGTAATGTGAAGTTCATAAGGTTTTGGTTTACCGACATTCTCGGATTCCTAAAGAGCTTTGCCATTACGTTCAACGAACTAGAAACAGCACTTGAAGAGGGAATGGGCTTTGATGGCTCGTCCATCGAGGGATTCGTGCGCATTGATGAAAGCGATATGATTGCAATGCCCGATATCAGTACTTTCCAGCTTCTGCCTTGGAGGACAAAACCCGACATTGGCGTCGCACGCGTTTTCTGCGATATCTATCTGCCGGATGGAACGCCTTACGAAGGTGACCCTCGGTATGTGCTCAAGAAGGTATTAGAACGAGCCAGCAAAATGGGCTATACCTTCTACGTCGGTCCGGAGCTAGAATACTTCTACTTCAAAAACAACAAAGGCACGCCAGAGGGACTCGACGAAGGTGGTTATTTCGACCTGACTCCTGCTGACGTTGCTAGCGATCTTCGGCGGGAAACTGTAATGACGCTTGAGGAAATGGGCATTCAGGTCGAGTTTAGCCATCATGAAGTTGCCCCTAGCCAACACGAAATTGACCTTAGGTATACGGATGCACTCACGATGGCCGATAACGCAATGACCTATCGGTTGGTCGTCAAGGAAATCGCCATGAAATATGGCGTATATGCAACATTCATGCCCAAGCCAATTTTCGGCATGAATGGTAGCGGAATGCATACTCATCAATCGCTATTCAAGGGCTCGAGGAATGCATTCTTTGACCCAAATGATAAGTACCATCTTTCTAAAATAGCAAAGCATTACATCGCAGGTCTCCTAAGACACGCTCCTGAGATTACCCTTGTAACGAATCAATGGGTGAATTCATACAAAAGACTTATTCCGGGCTATGAAGCGCCAGTTTATATTTCATGGGCAGTGCGCAATCGATCAGACTTGATTCGAGTACCAGCCTATAAACCAGGCAAGGAAAAGGCAACTCGAATTGAGTATAGGGCACCAGATCCAGCCTGCAACCCATATCTTGCGTTTGCTGTCATGCTCGCAGCAGGTCTCGAGGGAATCGAAAATGAATACCCGCTCCCTGAGCCAGTCGAGCGCAACGTCTACGAAATGAACGATGAAGAACGAAGGGCACTGGGAATTGGCCAACTACCTGAGAACCTACACGATGCGATTGTCTGCGCAGAAAAAAGCGAACTCCTGCGAAAAACGCTAGGGGACCATGTATTCACAAAATTGATTCAAAACAAAAAAGTTGAATGGAATAGGTTCAAAGCTCAGGTAACGCAGTTCGAATTAGATGAATATCTGCCCGTGCTATAAAGCCTTCTTTGCCTAAGCAGTTAGTCGGTATGTTGGTTGGCAAGTTGCCGAAAGTCATTGCAGATGCACTCTTGCTTTCTAACATACTGACTAACTGCCCTTTACATTCGCCTCAACCGCGCTCCCAAAAGAAAGCTCTACAAAGAACTTCTACTCCTCCCTGCTTGAATATTCTCAGCTTCCCTTTGTAGAATTAGAACGCTAACATGGAGGCTGAGGAGAAATGCTTAGACTGTTTGTACTACTCATACTAGTAACAGCAGGGTGTATTACGATGGTGCGCGCCGATTTGACAATACAACAGATCCCAGGCCAAGCAGAACTTGGGACAGTCGAGATTTTAGGCGTAGGATCTGATAAGTTTCGTCCAAAGCTTTGGAAAAAAGGAAACCTAAATTTTGTGCCCGATATTCGCCATCCTCTTATCGAACCTAGAAAGAGGGGATTGTTTCGCAATATTTACGCTCCTTCAGTAGTTGAGACTCCTAATGGCTGGCGTATTTTCTATGGGGCATGGGACGGCGTTGATTCGGGCAATGATAGGATTTACTCTGTGTTCACCCAGGATTTTCTTGATTTCCAAGACCGTCAAACAATTATTGAACATGGAAGATTCATACATGTCTGCAATGTAAGCGCCATCAGACTACCATCAGGTGAGTACCGCTTGATGTGCACTGTATACCCGGACGCAAAAAAGTTAAATAAGCCAGCTACTTTTCACAGTTATGATGGCATCTATTGGAATGGAAAACGTATGCCTTACCATGCCCAGCTGTCGGATATAATCTCAATTGACGGCTATGACAAGTACGCCGAAGCAGATATAAACGGAATGAATGTGCTTCTTTATGAGAATAAACTTTTTCGCTTGTACTTCAACAATTTCAAGGACTTCGGCAAGGTATACCGAGCAACATCACGAGATGGGAAACATTTCGAATTCGATGGAGCCGTGCTTGAAATACCTGCAGTTGTGAATGATGTCAAGAAGTTTGCTGTTGGTAAGCGAGTCTACTATCTAATGGGGCTCCATATGAACACCGACAAGCTATGGTATAGCCTATCTCGTGATGGCATTAACTTTGAACCAGCAAGAGTTCTCGCACAGAACTTAGGTGATTCCGATAGATATATAGTTGCAATTGGATGGGTTGTGAAGGGGCAGCGTGTCCTAGGCTTCCTTTACGGCGCAGGCGCAGTTCCGAGTCTGAACCGCAATCGTATATTTGCGCGCTGGTTGCAAAAGAAAGTTGTTTTTATCGCAGAAGATGGAACTAAATACGAACCATCTGGAGCACTCGGCCCGGACCGAGCAATAATTAAAGTTCCTGCCGACAAACAAGTAAACGGGCATTTTACGGTTTATGATGAGGATGGTTTCAAAATAATTGTCAGCAAGGCGCCTGCTAAACTGATATCCGGTGCAGTCTACGTTTTAAAGAACGACGACTAGCAGAGAATTCCCTTACTAACGGAGAAATTTATCTATCCTCAAGACCATTCCTAGCTACCGTCCTGGGATTACCTGCACTAGAACATTTCGACTTCGGGGGCCATCGAACTCGCAAAAATATATTCCTTGCCAGGTGCCCAAGGCAAGGCGAGAATTTTCTATAAAAACGCTAGCCGAGAATCCCATCAAACTAGCTTTCACATGTGAGTCGGCATTTCCCTCAATATGGCGGTATCTTGCATCGCGGGGAACTAATCGCTCGAGAGTATCGATTATGTCGCGAACTACGTCGGGATCACCATTTTCGTTAATTGTAATGCCGGCAGTCGTGTGAGGAACGTAAACAATGCAAAGTCCGTCTGAGACCCCGCTTGACTTAACTACATCTTGAACTTCTCGCGTTATGTCAACAAACTCTGTTCGGGCCGATGTACGCACGCTGATGCGTTGAATCATACTGCCTGCCTCCTTTTTCGGTTTTGCAGAGTCAAAAGTTAATCTGGGCTGCAAGCTACCTTCGGCCCCCATTGTAGCAAGTTTATCCGCTTGCTTATTTCTTTCTCGGCTGACCTGATTTATTGATACATGTTCGAATTTTGACAGAAGATCAAGCGCCTTACTAAAAAGTGGCGTTATGCTTTCCGACCTA
Organism: Armatimonadota bacterium; assembly: GCA_029907255.1. Classification (NCBI taxonomy): domain Bacteria; kingdom Bacillati; phylum Armatimonadota; species Armatimonadota bacterium. The sequence goes on along the minus strand of JARYMF010000008.1, from coordinate 39,855 downwards.
ACGCGATATTCACCTTTGATTTGCTTGGCAAGTAGCTCACTATCCGTGGTGATTTCGACATCCCGAAAGCCTAGTTTTAAGACTTCCTCAAGCCCCCTAATCAAGGCAGTATATTCAGCAAAATTATTGGTTGCTATGCCAATGTGCTCGCTAATCTCGCACAGCACATTGCCTGTTTCGTCGGCGATGACGACTCCGATGCCTGCAGGGCCAGGATTGCCTTTTGCTGCTCCATCAATGGCAACGGTGGCACGTTTCATCTGCTACTCTTCCAAAAACAGCAAGCGGCCGCAGTTCTCGCACGTTCTGGACTCGTCGCCTGCCTTTATTTCGCGAAGGACACCCTCCATAATCTGCATACGGCATGCAGAGCATAAAGAATCTTCCACCTTGCTAATATATACGCCACCGAATCTTCCGCGCATAGCCTCATATTTCTTAAGGAGTGCTGGGTCTACCTGACCAACTGCCCTTTCCCGTTCGGCAGTGAGCGCTTCGATGCGAGCAGTAAGAGAAGCATTATCCTGCTTTATCTTCTCCAAAAGAGCCGCTAGCTCAGATTCTTCTTGTTCGAGAGCAGCCTTAGCGTTTCTTGCAGCAGCTTTGCGTTCCTCAACTAAGTCCATAAGCTCGAGAATGTTTTCTTCGAGCTTGTCTTTTTGGCGGCCTAGCATTTCGATTTCCTTTTCCATGCTTTCCAGCTCCTTTGGATTTGTTACCATGCCGCCATAGAGTTTATCGCGAAACATCTTCTGCTTGGCTTCGACGCTTTTCAAATTTAGTTCTTTGTCTTGAAGTTCGGCCGATGTTTGATGCAAGAGCTTATCTGCTTGTTCGAAAGCACGCCTAGCGCTCTCAACCTTTTGCTTTTTTGCGGAACCATCATCGAGCGAAGCTTTCGCTTTTTGCGCCCTCGCCAATTCGAGATCTATATTTTGCAGTTCAAAAAGCGCTTTCAATCGTGCGCTCATGATTTTGTCCCTTTCAGCCAAGTATTGCGTTCATCCGATTGCGTAATTCTAGCATCAGTGGCATCATGTGTCAAACACGAAGCTACTTATAAGATATTGAAAAAGGCTCAGGCCCGGATCCGAAGACCCGGGCCTGATGCATTGCGCCAACCGGGGGACCAGTACCCCGGTCTAAGGTAGTCTAATTAATGGATGGTGATGTTGCCTCCACCCAGTTTGCCGCCTTTCTGGTAGCCAGTGTCTAGCAGGATATTGAACACGTCATCCGAACCTGGCTCGCCATTGTCAGTCACGTCAATCCTGAACCAGTGTCCAGGCTGATTATCAATTTCGCATGTGCCATAAATCCAAGCGCGATTGCCAACGATACCCATGGCAACTAGAGAAATACTCTTTACAGTCATGCCGGTGTCATGGTCCTGGTAGGTCACGCTGCCAGCAGGAGCGGCAGAACCTTCTACATATTCGGAAACAAACCCACATGTCGCTTTCTTGCCTTCCAACTCAATCCACCCACCAGCAGTCGTCTTGCCAATGCTGTTGACAACATTGAACGTCACCGTTTGCGTGGCTGTGTTGCCAAAGATATCGCTAGCGGTCACAGTCAGGGTATGTGCACCAAGCGCCAAGCCGTAAATGTTCTGGCCGCTCGTTACAGGTTCGCCGTCTATATCCGCTGTAATGCTCGCAACCGAGCTTAGTTCATCGGTGGCACTGAACTCCACTTTAATGCAGCCATACGGGTAATCAGCCGGCGCAGGAGATGCTATTGTGATTACAGGTGGATCGGCATCAACCTGAATTTGGGCCGTGGCGACCTGGCCAAATGCCCCGCCAAATGCGCCATCGTTTACCATCCGCCATTCGGTAGTATATAGCCCCGTAGTGGCAGGACTCGTCAGTTTAATCTTAAAGGTTGCCAACTGACCAGGGTAGATTGGTTCTGCATCTGTAATTGGAATCTTGTCGCCGCCAAGTTGGTTATTAGCAGTCGGGGCGAGCTTCCACACGGTATATGGGAAGTAGACTTTATTCACCCATTTGTTGCCCCAACACCATGCCTGGCCTTCGTTTCGCATAACCACGGTGCCTTCAATTGGAGCATTTGGTCCGACCAGCGTTGGGAAGCTAACAGACTGAACAGTCGCTGCCAACCTAGGTTTCGGCGTAACACCAAAGTAATTGCAGATGCCTTCGTACATACCCCATGCCACAGTTGCCGAGAAAATTCGGTCAAGTGAAAACACATGGTCAGGATAAAACTTCCAGTCGTCATGGAAGAGTAATTCGGTGAGAACTGCTGGCATCAAAGCTTCGCGAATCTCACCAAAGTTTGAGGTTTTTACGCCTCTATTAGCCCACTGTCTTGAAGGAGGCGAAGTCTGCGCATATCCAACCCAGTTACCAACGCCGGAAGGCCATTCTGGTGGATTCGCTCCGGTGTATCCATACATTTGAGGATCTTCAGCCCAATAGCCATCGTACTTAGTTCGAATTGCGTTTACAATAGCTGTGTTAAACGCATTTGCCAATGCGACGGCCTTGGTCTGAAGCCACGGATATTTAGAAGTGTACCAATATGTTTCAGTACCCCTTCCCTGGCCACTGCCAGCTGCGTTAGTGTGGAGGTGAATAGACACCCAATTCTCCCACAGACCTGGGTTGTTTCTCACCTGTTCTATTTCCTCAGGGGTGAGCGGCCACTTACCAATCATGTTGTAGTTTGTCCAGTAGGGCCGTGCGCGAATATCCTTATCGGATTCGGACGTCAACGTTGGCTCATTCCACACTGCCTCAGGAGCACCAATTTCCTGCAAATGATACTTTGCCGCCGTTATCCACTTATACAGTGGGAATGAACAATTTGGATAGCCGTACTTGTTGTAGTCGAAGAATCCGGCATTTTTGTCGAGATTCCTTCCACAACACACTATCGCCCCTGAGGATTTTAGGTATGCCCTCAGGAATCGGATTTCTTGGTCCGTACGATAATCTTCATAATAGGAGCCCCACTGGAAGCCTCTTGTCCAATAATAATAGTTGCTAGGCTGGTATACGCTACCGCTCCATCCTGGCGGACGAGGTGGCTCAGGGTTTGGACCACACAAGGTTCTCATAGCTGGCCGCCAGTACCTATACTGCGAACGCTCATCCCAATAAGCTCCATGGCTGTTGTAAAGACCGACGCCCTTGCCTGCTAATTCGGTAGTCAGAACAGGAATGTCAGCACCTTCGCCGCCGCCACCACCGCGGTCCGGAATTTCAGTAATAATCCCTCCAATCCCCGACAGCGTACCAGCGGTGGAGAGTGTCTGCGCGCTAGCTGTGGAAGCAGCTCCAGCAACGGTCTGGGGCAGATATGTCCATAGTGGTTGACCACCAACAGTAATTTCCAATGCAGTGATGCCGAAGTCGTTTAACGCATTGTTTAAAGCTAGAGACATGGCATCAGCAACTTCTTCGCCCAGTCCATTCAATGCATCGGCACTCAACTCAACGGTTACTGACTCTCCGTCAACAATGGTGCTCACTACCGTTGTGCCAGCGGGAAATACGCCGCTGTTAGCCACACAGTCAGCCACTACTTCCTCTATTGTAGCCTGAGCCCAAGCGGAACCCCAAACAAGCACAAGGCACAAAACCAAAAGTGCCATTAGGTGTTTGCTTGCCAATTTATTTACCTCCTTCGTTACATAATCTTCGCCCACTTTGTCCGGGCTTGAACTGGAAAAGTTAATTATTCTTCTGGCGCATCACTCCTTTCAATCCATCGGGGGGTAACTTTGGGGTAAACAACATTATGAATGGGCGCAAAAACGCCGAACGTCGGTGCTGCTGGGCCAATCTCGATGCAGAAAGTGCATCGATTAATGTCTTCGCTTAGCTCGAGGCGATGCATATTCCTATACCTCGACTACAAGCTACCTTCCGATGCAGGCTACTTTCGGAAAGTAGATTTTTGCACCAACCTAAAGAATGGTTTGTGGCTTCTTCCGCTACAGCAGGTAGGGGATTAATACTTGCCCATTTACTAATCCTAGTATAAATGCCAGGTTCTATTTGTCAAGCAATTTTCTAAAAACAAGTATTTTTACTTGCATTAAAATCTGAAACAAAAAACCCGCATAGTTACTAGCATAAAAACCAGCACTATCACGAGGGAAAATATTACCATGTGGTATGTTTAGTGCAGCTGTCCTTTATTGAAGAAATAAGAGAGGAGGTATTCGGCATGAATCGACATGGACTATTGGTGTTTGCCGTGGCCCTCCTAGCATACTTTCAATGCACATACGTTTCAGCTGACAATATAAGCTACCTCCAAGCCTACTGGAATGAGAATCGCATAAACGTTGTCTTTGTCAACCTTCAATCTCCTGATTTGAAAGTTACTGCTGCGGTTGCAAAACGCGGACCTGGTTCATCTGAACCATTCCAATCAATGATATCTCGTGTGCGCCCCTCAGCAGCGATAACAGGCACATTCTTCTGCACCCGCAGTCTGCGCCCAACAGGTGACATTGTGATTGATGGTAAGCTAGTGAACACTGGCAGCGTTGGCACAGCTGTATGCATTACCTATGACAACCAAATTGACTTCATCCCTCTCAAGCGCCTTCGAAACATAGGTTGGAAAGGCTACGAGACTGTATTATGTGCCGGACCAACTCTCATTAGGGAAGGTACAATTGCCCTCTCACCAAAGGCGGAGGGGTTCTACGATTCAGGGATATATTGCAAGAAACGACGCGCGGCATTGGGGGTAACTCGAAACAACAAATTGATGCTAGTAACTGTTGACAAACCGATATACCTTCGGACCCTAGCCAAAATAATGCTCCACCTGGGAGCAAAGGATGCCGTTAATCTAGATGGCGGATCATCCGCCGCCTTATATTATAACGGTAAAGTAATCAGTAGCCCTGGGCGCAGGTTAACCAATCTAATCGTTGTCTATGACAGCATTGAGTCATATCTAGCCCACCGGCATGCCCTTGCGCCAGGTCTTGAGAAGCCTTTGTTTGAAGCCGAGACTATTGCTCTTAAACCATACTCACAAGGAGGCATAGCGCCAGCACCAACCAAAACAAAACCCCATGGTTCAGCACCGGACGATATGATGCCTAAAGCTAATCTTCTATTGCCAGACACCAAACATGACGGATATTTCATAACGACCAGCAGGCCGTGAATTCGGCTTAGGAGTAGCTTTCACGAGTAGCACTTGCGAAATTCAAAAGCCCAATTGATAAAGATGCTGGGACAAACCTCTAAAGCATTTTTTGCCGCAAAACTTTATCCGATGCCCATTTTTAGTGTAGTATTTGAAATAAGGATTTAACAAAACAACCAAGCGTAAAAAAACAAAAAGGGCGAGCATATTATTAGCTCGCCCATTAGCTTATATCGGCTATTCTAACGTTTAGCTCACCAGCTCCGGCTCTATCACAGGGGTGAAAACAAACTCGCCGTCCGTATAGTCTACCTTCACGTGCTCACCCTCGCGAATTTCGCCGGAGAGTATCTTCATTGCAAGCGGATCCTGTATGCGCTTTTGGATTGTCCTCTTAAGTGGCCTTGCGCCATATACTGGGTCGAACCCCTCAGATGCAAGCGCTTCCTTAGCCGCTTCCGTCAGTTCGATAGAAAGATGCTTCTCAGCCAGTCGCTTCTTTAGATGCTCTATTTGGATATTCACTATTTGCTTGATTTCCTCACGGCCTAGTGGATTGAAGATAATTATTTCATCTATTCTATTCAAGAACTCCGGCCGGAATTGTTCGCGGAGCGCATCCATAACGTTTTTCTTAAACTCGGAATCATCTTGGAGGATATTCCCCCGTCGGAAGCCGAGCGTGTGCTCATGGATGTACGCTGAACCAACGTTTGACGTCATTATAATGACGGTGTTCTTGAAATCAACTGTGCGACCCTGGCCGTCGGTCATGCGCCCTTCATCAAGTATCTGCAGGAGCGCATTGAATACGTCTGGATGAGCCTTTTCGATTTCATCGAAAAGAATTACGCTGTAGGGCCGCCTGCGGACCATCTCGGTAAGCTGCCCACCTTCTTCATAACCAACATAACCAGGCGGCGCACCAATCATTCGAGCAACCGAGTGTTTCTCCATATACTCTGACATATCCAGCCTAATTAAAGCCTTCTCATCGTCGAAGAGAAACTCGGCTAGTGCCCTTGCAAGCTCGGTCTTACCAACCCCTGTGGGTCCGAGGAATATAAAGCTTCCTATAGGCCTGTTGGGATCCTGCAAGCCAGCCCTTGCTCGGCGCACTGCATTCGATACCGCCTGAATGGCTTCATCCTGACCTATTACTCGGAGTTTCAATCGCTCCTCCATATGAACGAGCTTTTGCATCTCGCCTTCAAGCATTCTTGACACAGGAATGCCAGTCCACTTGCTTACAACCTCGGCGATATCCTCTGCGTCAACTTCCTCCTTGAGCATCTTTTGGTCCTTCTGGACTTCCGCTAGGCGCGCAGTCTGTGCCTCAAGTTCCTTTTCCAAATTGAGAATGACGCCATATCGAAGTTCTGCGGCTCTTTGAAGGTCTGCATCTCGCTCGGCAGCTTGCAGTTCCGTCTTCGCCTGTTCAATTTGCTCCTTGATTTGCCGAATTCTCTGCACAATTTCTTTTTCCGTCTGCCAATGAGCCTTCATTTCAGCAGACTGTTCGCGGAGATTAGCCAACTCCTGCTCCAGCTTTTCTAGTCGTTCCCTTGCAGACTTATCGGTTTCCTTCTTAAGGGCTTCACGTTCAATTTCAAGCTGGCGGATTCGTCGCTCGATAACATCTATTTCGGTGGGCATGCTGTCAATCTCCATGCGCAGACGTGCACATGCCTCATCGATTAAATCAATTGCCTTGTCTGGCAGGAATCGGTCGGCGATATATCTATGTGAAAGCGTCGCTGCCGCCACAATCGCAGAGTCATTTATCTTAACGCCATGGTGAACTTCATAGCGTTCCTTGAGACCCCTAAGTATGGCGATTGTATCCTCCACGTTTGGCTCGGAAACAAGTATTGGCTGGAAACGACGTTCAAGGGCGGCGTCCTTTTCTATGTGCTTGCGGTATTCGTCGAGTGTAGTTGCACCAACGCACCGTAGCTCGCCTCGAGCAAGCATTGGCTTTAGCATATTAGATGCATCCACAGCACCTTCAGCTGCGCCTGCACCCACAACTGTGTGCAACTCGTCAATAAATAGAATGATTTCGCCCTCAGATTCGGCAATCTCGCGAAGTACCGCCTTCATGCGTTCCTCGAATTCGCCTCGGAACTTCGTACCGGCAACCATGCCGCCGATGTCAAGTGCGATAATGCGCTTGTCCTTAAGTCCTTCTGGAACATCACCCGAAACAATGCGTTGAGCAAGCCCCTCGACAATAGCAGTTTTGCCAACGCCTGGCTCGCCTATAAGCACAGGGTTGTTTTTCGTCCGCCTGGAAAGAACCTGAATCACGCGGCGAATCTCCTCATCACGGCCAATAACTGGGTCAAGCTTACCTTTTCGTGCTGCTTCGGTGAGGTCGCGCCCATACCGCTCTAGTGCTTGGTATTTCTCCTCAGGACTTTGGTCGGTAACACGAGCACTGCCGCGAACCTCAGCCAGAGCCCTGTATATGTTATCCTTTGTTGCACCAAAGCGGCGGAGTATATTGCCAGCCTCGCCCTGCGATTCAGAAAGTGCCACAAGCATGTGTTCTGTGCTAATATACTCATCCTTCATTCGTTGGGCCTCGTCCCACGCTTTATCCAAAACAGTCTTGAGCGTAGGCGAGATATACTGAGTCCCTGTAACACCACCAACCTTGGGCATTCTATCCAGCACGCCCTCGATTTGGAGCTGAACGGCTTTTGGATTCACTCCAATCTTTTGCAAAATAGGCGTGACAATACCTTCTCCTTGCCTGAGAAGTGCAAGGAGGAGATGTTCTGCTCCTATTTCCTGGTGGCCGTTTTCATCTGCAATACTCTGCGCTTCTTGGAGCGCTTCCTGAGCCTTCAGAGTAAACTTGTCTAATCTCATAGTTTTCTCTCCCTCGACTTGCTTGTGTTTGTATTATACCACTTGAGTGTAGTATTGTCAAGTGATTTTTCATCACTTATGAAAATTATCCCATCATAATTTTTGCCAAGTGAGCGCTTATATAAACGCTAAGAAATAACCTAGCTTAGGATACAATTCCTAAAAAATATGTTATTATAGCATTCAAAGCTTCCCTTGAGGTTTTGCTTGAGAGTGATATTGATATCCTAATTGCTATATTCTTCATAGGTGTAGCAAACCTCCTAAAAGGAGCTGATTCGAAAATGTGATGTGCACAACTTGTGGCGACGACATTGGGCTAAGCAATTGCTTGGGTTACTTCAAGCGGTCGCTGGAGAGTTCTGAGCTCTAGCAATCGCAAAGAAAATGCTCGACAAGCAGCAGTGGAGTATTATAACTTTTATCTTAAAAAGATAATATACCAAACCAGGAGATAGACAACCATGAAGGTTTTGCTCCTCAATCCACCAATGGATGGCAAGGAACCACCTACCCGGCACACCGAGAGCCTCGGGATGGGATATATCGCCGCTGTGCTCCGCCGGGATGGGCATGATGTTGAAATGTTAGATGCATACCTCAGGCGAATGAAGCTGGGTGAAACCATCGCCGAGGTGGTCTCTCGCGACTTCGATTGCCTTGGAATCACCGCATATGATGTCCACAGGCATAATCTACTCACCATCGCAAAACAAGTACGGAAAAAGAAAAAGAACGCCATCATCTGCGCAGGTGGCTATCTTCCGACATTCTCAGCCGAAAAAATCTTGACCGCATGTCCTGAGTTCGACTTCCTCGTAAGAGGTGAAGGTGAGATAACAGCAAGCGAAGTATTTGGGCGGATTTCGCGAGGCGAGGACTGGCACGACACTCCAGGAATAGCTTATCTCAACGGCAACAAGCCAGTGCTAAACCCTATGCCGCCATTAGTCCAAGACCTCGACAGCCTGCCGTTTCCTGCGCGTGACGAGCTTGCGCGGATGACACCGAAAATGCCTGCGCTAATCTCCGGAAGCCGTGGATGCTACCACCGTTGTGCCTTTTGCTCAATCCACAGCTTCTATGGGCTGCATGGTGGTCGTGCTCCAAGATACAGGAGCGCCGCTAACATCTTAGACGAAATTGAAAAAGTAATTAATGAGACAGGCGTTCGGGAGTTCGTGTTCTCGGACGACAACTTCATTGGCCCAGGAGCAAAGAATAAGGAAAGGGTACTTCGAATTATTGACGAGATGAAAGCGCGTAAGCTCGACTTCACCTTTACAATTGAATGCCGAGTAGATGAGGCAGATGAGGGAATTCTCCGAAAACTCAAAGAAGTTGGTCTTACAAGGGTATTTCTCGGAGTCGAATCCGGCGTCCAGCGCCAGCTGGATACGTATAATAAGAAAATAACGGTCGAGCAAAGCCGGCGCGCCATAGAGCTTGTAAGAAAACTAGGAATCAATATACATGCTGGGTTGATTATGCTTGACCCTTACGTAACTTTAAATGAGCTACTCCAAAATATAGACTTTATTCGGGAGATGAAGCTTCAAGATAGCTTCTCAAAATTACCTTTCTTATATACCACTAAACTCACTCTTTACGGCGGGGTACCTCTAATTGAGAAACTCCGAGAGGAAGGCTTGCTTCGCGAAAAAGGCTTGGACATGGACTATGTATTTAAGGACAAGTGGTTTAGGCTAATCTACGGCATAACCAATGCCATAGGAAAAACCATCGGCTTAGTCAATCGATTCCGTAATTAGTAGTTGACTTGAAAAACAAAAGCATCGCTTGACCAAATCGAGTAAATCTGGTAGACTAACGCGGGTTTGCCTGTACATTTTTCAGATGGTGTTAGCGAACCTGCGGAACCACCCTCGACAGACGGTGGAAGCTAAATTTGCAACGCATATATCACTTCAGGAGAAGCCTTATGGCAGTTAATGTTAACGACAAACTAAAGAAAATGCCCGAGACCAAGGAACCCTGCTGGCGGGAACTTCCTGAGGCAGGATTGGTTACCGAAAGTGGCACAGCGGCAAAATACAAGACAGGTGATTGGCGTACTCAGCGCCCAGTTTGGGATGCAGAAAAATGCATTCACTGCTTAATCTGCTGGGCATATTGTCCCGACAGCGCAATTCTCGTGAACGAAGAAGGCAAAATTACAGGAATAGACCTAGACCACTGCAAGGGATGTGGAATCTGCGCTGAGGAGTGTCCACCAAAGGTAAAGGCATACAAAATGGTTCCAGAAGCCGAGTTTAGAGGGAAGTAGCGCGGTCTTCCTTCATTGCTTGAGGGCCACCCGAGGCCGGTTCAGCCGGACCCGGCTGGCCCTTTTCTTTTAAAATAAAAAGGATTCCCTATTCCGCCGGAGAAAATTCTTAGGGTGACGTTACCATGGTTATAAGAAGGATTGTTTTACCTGTCTGCATACTACTTGCGCTTGCCGCATTCAACATTCGCGCCGAAGGGGTGGAAAAAATGCCTGCAGAACCCATATTAAAAGTCTGGACAGTGGATTCATTGATAAAAATATTTCCGAATACTCCCGCATCGGATGCCCCAGCCGCGGTAAAAGTAGATGCTGTTCGCAACGAATACGAATCCGCACAGTTGGTTGTCACGCCAGATAGGAACATAGATAACCTCACTGTAAAAGTCTCGCAACTCACCGGTCCGTCGAAGGTAGCTCCACGCGTTGAAACACACTTCTTAGGCTACGTGCACATCGAGAAAGGTACTCCTGAAACGCCACCTGAATATCTCATTACTCAAGCGCCGTCAGACATACCAGATGTTCTCCTCGAAGCAAAATCGGTCTCGGTCAAAGCAAGCCAAAATCAGCCAATTTGGTTCACGATTTATGTTCCGAAGAACGCCGAGCCGGGAATTTATAAGGGCGAAATAACAATCGAAGCAGATTCCACCAAATCCAACGTCCCCCTAGAAGTCAAAGTTTACCCTGCAACACTGCCTGACGAACGAACGCTGTACCTCACCAACTGGTTTTCTCACGGCAATATTGCTAAGTTTCACGGGCTGGAAATGTGGAGTGAGCCATATTGGAAGATGCTTGAGGCTTATGCAAGATGCATGGCCGAACATCGCCAGAACGTAGTTATTACCCCAATCATGGATCTGATTGCTGTGCACTATGACAGTAGCGGCAACCGAACACTTGATTTCTCACGCTTTGACAGTTGGGTCGAGCTTTTTAAGAAAGCTGGAGTCATCGGAACAATCGAGGGTGGTCACCTCGGTGGGAGGAGCGAATGGGAGGCAACAGACTTTGATGCTCATTGGCCTCGGATTTATAACCCAGATGGTTCAATTAAGCCAAATCCTAAAATTAAAACTACATCCGAAGAGGAGCGACAGTTCCTTTCTTGGTTCATGCCCGCGCTTCAAAAGCATTTGGAAGAAAAAGGATGGATTGGCATTTACATTCAGCACCTTGCCGATGAACCAATCCCAGCTAATGCGGAAAGTTACAAAAAATTATCATCTTGGGTACGGGAATTTGCACCCAAGCTTAGAATCATCGACGCATGCATGGCGAATGAAATTGCTGGCGCAATTGACATATGGGTACCGCTCCCTCAACACTTCGAAAGCCACATGAAGTTTTTCCGCGAAAGGCAAGCATTAGGCGAGGAAGTATGGTTTTACACCTGTCTTACCCCAAAGGGCAAGTATATGAATCGTTTGCTTGATTTTCAGCTCATCAGAACGCGGCTGCTCCATTGGTTGAACTTCAAGTACGGTCTTACCGGCTATCTACACTGGGGGTTCAACTACTGGCGTGGTGATCCGTATACTGACTGGCAATCGGACTGGCTGCCGCCCGGGGATTCACACATCGTATATCCAGGGAAGCGAGGACCTATGAGTTCAATCAGACTTGAGGCGCTCCGCGATGGAGTTGAGGATTTCGAGCTTCTGAAGTTGCTAGAGAAAAAGCACCCTCGGAAAGCACGACAAATTTGCAATTCCGTCGTCCGAACCATGACCGACTACACACTCGACCCATCAGAGTTTCGCGAAGCTCGCAAGCGATTGATTGAGGAAGTAAGCAAGTAAAACCTAAATGCTTGACCTAAGTCTGTTCGCGCTTCAACACCATTAGAGCAATATCATCCTGTAGAACACCTTGAGAAAAGTCAATTATGCTTTCGTAAATGGCATCAGCAATCTGGTTTGGGCTCTCATTCTTATGGTCTGCTATCACGCTTGCTAATCTCTCGATGCTGAACTGCTCACCATCGCGTCTGGCTTCTATTATTCCATCGGTATAGCATACGAGTATCTCATCTGGCAAAATATCCAATGTTTCATCAACATACTTAATATCGGGGAAGATGCCGAGGGGAGGTTGGCGGTCTCCTGCGGGTAGCATTACAATCTCGCCAGACTCGCGAGCAAGTATTGCAGGTGGGTGACCAGCATTAGAATAAACTAACTGGCCATTTTCCACATCGAGTATGCCATGAAACATCGTGACAAATCCCCACTCCTGGGTTGTTCGAACCAAAGCATTGTTAGTGCGAGTAAGCGCTGAACTAGGAAAGTTCTCTTCGGACAAGAACGCTCGGAGCGTATACTTACCCATTGCTGTGTATACAGCGGCCTCAAGCCCTTTGCCCGCCACGTCCGCGATAACTAGTCCCATCCGACCCCCTGGGAGTGCCAACAAATCATAAAAATCCCCTCCAAGCTCGGCTTCCTCTAAAGCAGGATAGTAGCGGCAGGCTAAACTAAAAACCCCAATGCTAGAAGGAATTGTCGGAAGCATACTGCTTTGAAGCGCCTCGGCTATATTGCGCTGCTTTTGGGAAGCCATTGCATGTTCAATAGCAATAGCGGCAAGATCTGCAAGCTGCCTGGCACCGTCTAGTATTTGTTGGTCTAAAATTGGCACCTCTCCCGGATTATCAAGGAATGCAATGCCAACCACATGATGCCTTCTCACTAGCGGGAGCAACAGCCCCCCTTTTAAATTCACACTATTAATAAATTCGATAGGCAAAACACCGCAGTTGGTAATATCCTCAATGATGACCGGCTTCCCCGCTAATATGGCTTCTTGTTCCAATTGAGCCGATTCTGAAAGATCTATCGTAATTCCATGTACCAACTCAGGATGAATTAATCCCCACCCAGCGCTGGCTATCAACCTGTCGCCACGCCTGAGAAAAATAGTACAACGTTTAAGTTTACAAAAAGATGCTAGAGATCTCGCAATAATTTCCAGGCGTTCACTAAGATTTGCAGCAACTATTAGTCCTTGGGCTACAGTATACAAAGTAGATGTCTCGGCAGTACGGCCCTGCTCTGACCGCAAAGCTTCGTGCAACTCGTTTGTGCGCTCCTGGAGCGTCGCCGCCATTTCGTTAAAGCTCTGCCCCAAAAGCTGTATCTCGTCGCCGGTACGAACATCTGCTCGCACGCTCATATCGCCTGCCTGAAAAGCCCGTGCCGCCTCGACCAAATCAAGCAAAGGCTTGCTTAATAAATTACCCAGATAACCCGTAACACCCAGGGCAATCCCAACAAACAGCAGGGTAAGTAATAACCACACTGCAGCTTTGCGGCGCACAGGACCAACAACGTCTTCCCTAGGATAAAACACTCCTACCGCCCAATTAAACTCCCGAATTGGCTCCACCGCTCCAAGCACTACCGGACCCGAAGGCATCCGAAACTTTTCAACCATCACCGACCTACCTCTAAGTGCCTCGCGTATAGGAGGTAAATGCAACCAGCATTGGCGACCAGGGAAATTTCTCCCAATGTTATTCTTAACAGCTATCACACCTTTGGAATCCGTAATAACAACCATCCCAGAGTTCATCATGCGTCCCACTATAGACTGCTTGATCGATTCCTCATCCACCAATGCGCTAATTACGCAAGAGAGCCGTCTATTTTTATCTTGAACTGGAAAAGAAATAGCAAAAACCTCAGCATTTAAAGGTTTCATATAAAAAGAACTACTAAGTAAGACTTTGCGTGCAGGCTCTTGCTTTATTTCCAGAAATTGGAAGATATTCATGCCTTCCATTTGCGGGATGTTACTAGCAATTACCCTACCATTTGGGTCAGCCACGGCTATGTGCTTCACCTTTGGGCAAAAGAGTACAATATCCAGCAGGTTGTGCCGGAGTTGGGATGGAGAAATTCCAGGTTGTTCGGTTATCCTTTCGCCGAGAATACTCTCCAATACTAATATTTCTTCCACGTAGCTAGAATATGCTTGTGCGATATCACCTGCAACTTCTTGCTGGTCCTTAATTGCATTATTGACTTCTTCTTTGAAGTGGAATATCTGGATGAGGATAATGCAAACAACAAACGGTGTTGCAATCAATAAACCAGTTAAAAAAAGTTTATTGCGAAGTCTGCTGATGTGCATTTAATTGCGTCCTTGCAAGTTAGGAATATTTTTATTAGTAGTTGCCTCGGAGGTTTGACTAGGCATTTGCAACTATCGGTTATAAATTCGTTAAAAAAATCACAAATAAAGTACCCAATTAAACTGCTTTTATACCGATTTACTTGAGGGGTTTTGACTTGCGTTAAATGGCAAAACTATAATACCTAGGAAGGAGCTAAATATCGTTGCGCGAAAACCGGACGCCAAGAATTAGTAAAACAGTAATAACGCTAGGCCTTGTCAGTCTTCTAACGGATATATCCAGCGAGGGGATATACCCTCTTATACCATTATTCCTTACCGAAACCCTCCATGCGAGAGTTTTGGCTGTGGGGCTGATAGAAGGAGTCGCCGAAAGTACAGCAAGCCTCCTAAGAATAGTTTCCGGCTGGCTAAGCGATGTGCTACGTAACCGAAAATGGCTCACTGTTGCTGGATACTCTCTGTCGGCGCTTAGTAAACCCTTGCTTGCTCTTGCTACCTCTTGGCACTTTGTCTTTGGCATCAGGTTTATGGACCGCCTCGGAAAGGGTATTCGCACTGCACCCAGGGACGCACTAATTGCGGATGTTGCGGCTGCCGAGGCTCGCGGAATCTCATTTGGCTTACACAGAGCAATGGATAGCCTTGGAGCAACACTTGGTCCACTGATTGCTTTTCTATTAATTTTGTATGGCATCAATAACTACCGCCAGTTATTTTTGCTCGCGTTTATTCCTGCTGCGACTGCAGTGCTTATCCTCATCGCCTTCGTCCGCGAAGCCAGGCGGGAAACTTTCGAAAAAGTAGATATGCCTTCTCTGCGGATTGGTAGGTTTAGCCGCCCATTCAAGTTGTTTTTATTAATTACAACACTTTTCTCTATTGGCAACTCAAGCGACGCATTCCTTATATTGCGAGCAAAAAACGTGGGGGTTACGGCGGCCTCAACCCTCTTAGTATATGTCCTCTTTAATTCTGTTGATTCAATCTTCGCAACAGCGGCAGGAGCACTTTCAGATAAAATCGGGCGGAGAAATGTAGTATTATCAGGATATCTACTATTCGCCTTAGTCTATACTGGGTTCGCCCTTGCAAGAAGCCCTATGACAATTTGGCTACTTTTTGCAATGTACGGCCTATACAACGCCTTGACACATGGGGTACAGAAAGCCTTCGCATCCGACCTAATTGAAGCGGGAGTCCGAGGGACGGGCATGGGAGCATACAATATGCTGACGGGATTGGCGCTATTTCCTGCCAGCCTAATCGCGGGTTATTTATGGGACAGCATCAGCCCATCGGCACCTTTTTACTATGGCGCGGCAACCGCACTCCTCTCTGCGCTATTACTGGCAATCTGCTTCCGAAGCTCCGATGTCATTTATAGCGGTAGGTAATGCGGCCACGGGTAAGGTCATAAGGCGACAGCTCAACTTGTACTCTATCCCCTGGAAGTATTCTTATAAAATGCATGCGCATCTTGCCAGAAATGTGCGCAAGTACCTCATGACCATTGTCAAGCCTGACCTTAAACATAGCGTTTGGAAGCGCCTCTTCTACGACGCCGTCCACACGAATGCCTTCCTCTTTTGCCATACTTCAAATCACCTCCTCGCTAGAAAAAATAAACCAATTCGAGAATTACTATCAATTCATTTACCCTGCTTTGTCGGCGGCGATGACATGTTCAACACCAACCAGCCCTTCTCCTCCCAAATAACTTAATATTTTGGCATCTTGACGTTGAAACTGCATGAATGATGTAATCTATTAGGATTGGGAATATAAACTTTCGAGGCACAAAAATGTTCAGAATTGTCACATACAACATAAAAGCTGGGCTCGGCATGGATGGAATTCGCTCCATACGCCGTATTGGAGATGTTTTGGCACATCTCAGGGCGGACGTGATTTGCCTGCAGGAGGTAGACCAACACATAGCCAGAAGCTGGCTGGCAAACCAACCAAAGCTCCTCGGCATTCGCCTCGACATGCATCCTGTATTCCAACGCAACCTTAGGCTGGATTCCGGCTGGTACGGAAACTGCATACTTGTAAAGCCACCAGTCATCCACTGCCGCTTTCACCAACTTCCTGGAGGAGGAGAACCTCGCGGTCTCCTTGAGGTGACTACATCCCTCGATGGCTCAGAGGTTACAATTTTTTGCACACACCTTTCCACCGAAGAACCAGTCAGAGTGGAGCAGGCTCTCAAAGCGGCGGAAATCACACGTTCTGTCCACAGACCCAAAATACTTTGCGGCGATATGAACGACGTGAGAGGCTCAAAGACATTGGCTAATTTGCTTAGCGATCCAGTTCTACGGGATGTTGCCCTTGAATTTGAGCAAGATCATGCCGCAACTCTAATTGGACCAATCCCTTCTCGAATTGACTTCATTCTAGCAGACTTAAGGTTTAAAGTGGAATCTTATTTTGTTGTTGATTCTAATGCTTCCGACCACCGACCGGTGGTTGCCGACTTGACACTTGCTTAGAAGCCCAATTCGTGGACCTAGAATATCATTACGAGATGGCTATAGTGGTGAGTTTACTAACCGAAAGCTAACCTGGCACTGGTATAAGCATCAACTTACGCTAGTTAGCCATAAGCAAATAGGAAAGGCTAGGGATGCCCTAGCCTTTCTACATACCAATCACAATTGCTTTGATATTAGCTAAGTCCTATAATCACCGCCCTGCTGGTTCTGGAACTTTCTCTTCCTTTTCAAGCTCCTTTTCTATTTCCTCTACGCTTTCGATTCCGCCGCGCTTGCTCCAAAGAACTGCACCCGCCAGGGCGATCGCTGTTATTATCACAATTGCAGTTCGAACACCACTGCTTATGTTGGTAATAGCTATGGGAGCAATTAGAATCGCCACCAGGTTCATAACTTTAATCATCGGGTTAAGCGCTGGACCAGCCGTATCTTTGAATGGGTCACCAACGGTATCGCCAACGACTGCCGCTTTGTGCTCTGCTGTGCCCTTACCACCAAACATACCATCTTCAATCTTCTTTTTTGCGTTATCCCAGAGGCCGCCGGTGTTCGCAAGCAATACCGCCATAAGCTGGCCGGTAAGTATTGCACCAGCTAAGAAACCGCCAAGCGCTGCAGCACCTCTCAAGGGGTCTCCGTAACCCAAGCCAAACGCAACGAGAATCGGGGCACTCACCGCCAAGATTGCCGGACTCATAAGCTCTTTTTGTGCTGCCGCTGTTGAGATAGCAACACATCTCTGATAATCAGGCTTGCCCTTGTCAGACCCACTCCGCGGGTCGTAATCCATAATACCTGGGATTTCGCGAAATTGCCGCCGAACCTCCTCAACTAGCATGAATGCCGCACGGCTAACCGCATTGATAGCAAATGAACAGAATAGGAATGGCACAGCACCGCCTATCAAAAGCCCAATGAAGACTTGCGTGAAATCAACACGGATGCCTATATGAAGCAAACCAGCATCAGCCATAAAAGAGCGGAAAAGTGCCGTCGCCGCTATCACTGCCGTGGCAATCGCAAGCCCCTTGGTTAGAGCCTTGGTTGTATTACCTACCGCGTCTAGTTTGGCGACAATTTTATGGGCATTGCTCTCTTCTCCTACGTCTTTCAGCGCCCCAGACATTTCGAAAATGCCGTTGGCATTGTCGGAAATCGGGCCATAGGTGTCCATTGCCAGCATGAAACCGGTAGTTGAAAGCAAACCAAGTCCTGCGAGCGCAATTCCATAGGCGGAAAATTCGGGATTGCCCTTAAATAGAAGCATAGCCGCAAGAATTGAAAGGCAGATAGCCACTATACCCCACACGCTTGATTCAAGACCAGAGGCAAATCCGCTCAATATTATTGTCGCCGGACCTGTCTTCGCCGCTCTGGCGGTCTCAGTGACGGGTTTCTTATCTATGGCAGTGAAGTACTCGGTCAACTTATCAATAATTAATGCCAGGATGATGCCGCTAAGGTTGGCAGCTGCAAATCGCCACCATTCAAATCCAGCAATCGGAACCTTAACTGCGAAAATATAGTAGGAGATACCAAAGAACCCTATGGTTGCGAATAAGGCGGACATAAAGAACCCGACATTAATTGGATGCATCGGGTTCATTGCCATGTCATCTCTTCCCCGAACGGTATACACACCTATGATTGAGGCGATAACGCCCACTGCACGGATGAGCAATGGATAAACAACGAGCGCCAACACAGCTGCAACCGCGTTCAGTCCTGGCACTGTTTGCAAGAAGGGATATGCCGCCGCACCCAGGATGATTGCTGCAACAAGTGTAACTTCATAGGATTCGAAGACGTCGGCCGCCATTCCGGCGCAGTCACCTACATTGTCGCCCACGTTGTCGGCTATCGTGGCTGCGTTCCTGGGGTCATCCTCAGGGATGCCTTTCTCAACCTTACCGACGAGGTCAGCGCCAACGTCGGCAGCTTTGGTGTAAATACCACCGCCAATTCTCATAAACAGTGCCGCCAAACATCCGCCAAACCCGAAGCCAATCAGCACCTTCATGGACTGCTCGCGGAACATGAAGAATACCAGACATGCTCCAAGAAGCCCAAGCCCCACTGTTGCCATTCCGGAAACGCCGCCCGCGCGAAATGCAACATAGAGCGCACGCTTAAAGCTAGATAAGGCGGCATTTGCGACGCGGACATTTGCTCTAACGGCCATCATCATGCCAACTAAACCAGCTAGATACGATGCAGCCACACCCATAATGAAAGCTATGCCAACGCCAACATATACGGGAATACCGCCTGCCCCTTTATATTGAAATTCTGGCAGTCCTTTGTACAGAAATATAAGTCCAATGGCGATGATGATAACAAACCAAATCATTGTCTTTATCTGCCGCTTCAAATAAGCCCATGCGCCCTCTTGTACAGCCCTAGATACAGCTATCATTCCTTGCGAGCCTGGACTCTCTCTCATAATTGCGGCAAACCACCATGCGCCGAAGAGTAGGCCTATAATCGCGCAAATAAACACGGCCCAAACAGAAGGCCAAACGAGCTCAAGTTCGTTAAATTCTGGCAACTCGATTGCCTCAGCTGCTTGGGCAACGATGCTCAAACTCAGACCTACAAGCACCAATACTGCAAGCAAGCTAAGCTTCCTGAGCATTTTCAATGCTCGCTCAGAATTACGAAGCATTTTGATGAATCCCCTTTCCTAATAATAGCTACTCAGCATATGTTAAAAACCCTTCAGATTATAGTGAGCCATTACCCGATTGTCAACCTTTCCCCTGCCTCGGGAAAGAATCCAAATCAGCTTGGCGCTACATTGCTCTTCCAACTGCAATTATGCGGGGTTCAGGCGGGTAGTAGTTTCGCGAAATTAATTCCCTCCGCACAATTTTGCCGCCGACCTTGATAACGCGATATACCTCCACGCGATGTCCTTCTCTACCAGGTTGTTCTACAACGCTTTCGCCTGGCTTTAATCGGCTTTCTTGACGCTCATGGACATCTGGAGGTATTAATTTGTGCCCTGACGTGAGAATTTCTACTTGTTGGTTGCTCCTCTTGCCAAAAATGTTTATAGTTACGCGGCCATTTTCTGCGAATGCTGATATGTATATCGGAACGTTAGTAGTGTTCTCAAACTTTAGGTCAAGCAATCCATATTCCACCGTTGCATCACGCCCAAGAGGAACATAAGCAACGGGCCGAGAATGATGGCTCCTTTCTCGAATTTTCAGGTTCGCAAGTAATGCCGCGTTATATAATGTAGTCGAAACTTGACATACACCTCCGCCTGTACCTTCTACTATCTTACCCCTTACGAACTGCGGCGCATCCAAATAGCCATTCTTGCGCAACCTTGGGCCAACCACAGCATTGTAGCTGAACACTCTTCCAGGCTTTAGCAGAAATCCGTCAATCGCACGGCACGCTCTTTTTATATTGTGTGCCCTAGATCGTTCCCAAGTCTTATAGGAGGTCGAATAAGAGGCGATAATGCCATCTATTCCACGGAAGTCTGAGGCCTTAAGCCTTGGGGGCACTACCTCAGTTATTAGCCGAATATAAGTGGCGCCGGAATTTATCTCTTTTTTGATATGAGATGCATTTTCCGCTAAATCTAGACGCAAGCCTGGCTGTTCTGGTACCACTCGCACCGAACCTGAATTGAAGCTGAGTCGAGCATCTACCGGTGGACGGTTAATTCTCCTAGCGATGGGGGTAAGGTAAGATAAAAGCACTGTATCATCAAAAGAAAAGACAAGGGGCAAATCCCTGCCTTTATGTTTAGCAGAAATTATTTCTTTGAGTCGCTGAATTATGTTCCCGCGTCTTCCAACCGCAAGGGCCGCCCGGACGCATGCATCAACATCCAACCTGCCACCTAGTTCACCAATGGTGGCGGTCCTTTCTAGGTCTTTAAACGCAAGCACCAGCCTTGCTGAGGCAATCTCTTCATTCCTCCGAGAAAGTGCATCTCGTGCCTGCTGGGCTGTGCAGCCGCCTAAATCTAATCCTGCAACACTAACACCAGAATAGACCACCTGGCTTCTGAGCTGAAGCACAGCCCATGCCGCTCCCAATACCGCCAGCACAATTACAAATAAGCAGAATAAAAACCCAACCCTCAGCCTTGCCAACTTCATTGTAGAAAGAAAAGACCCTTCGCCGTTCTATACGGAGAAAGGTCTTTAGTTTTTAAAGCTATTCAAAATATACCAGAATTTCCGCTTCGCTACAAGAAAGTCAAACTATACAAGATTACAAACGCCTCCAGCTCAAAATTTGCGCAGTTACTATTCGGATATCACCACCTGGCATGCCAGGCGGTAAATTTCTTGATAACGCAGGTACTTGGTAGATGTCGGGAACATTTGTGCCCATATCAAAATAGTTTGCAACATACGTACCTGCAAACTGGCTTTGCTTGGCGCTCACAATCTTACGCTGAGCAAACCATGCGCCTGCGGCATAAAGCTGCGCCTCGCCTATACCAGTGGCGAAGTTTATATCACGCCCAGCAATACAACCTAACGCCGAGGTTGTGGGGAAAGTACCTAGCGGAAGCACGCTGCCATGTACCATAATGTCATTTTCAACAAACAAAGTCCCTTTACCATCAAATATAACCACGCCATCTTTCCTGCTCAAATCCAGATTGCCATTGATGCGGACTATTCCGGTGATGTTGAGTCGTCTTGAAATTGGATCCCAAGAAATGGAATTAGTCCCGTCTGAAAATGAAAAAGCTGGTACCGTCGAATCTATTTTATTTATTGGTATAGTGAGGGATTTTGCTCTTAGATAGTCGGCATATGTAGTATAAGAAATGCCAGTATTAGGGTCAGTATAAGGATCCAACAAGCTTGGAAATGAAACCCTGTCGCCAAGGTCATAGCGCTGACTAGATCCATTATCAGAGTAAACATTCGCCGCCCCAGCGGTTCCACCCCATCCATCGGATACGTACGTGCCGTCTATGGTCTCTTTAACGGAATTTCCAAAAATATTGGGATTTCCAATTGTCGCTGTGCCCGAAAGGTTTATCCTACCATGCTTGACCCTGACTTCCGCGTTTAATGTATACACCATCTCGCCAGCAACTGGTTCAGGAGTTAGCGGAGGAATCTTGGATTGAAGAAGCACTGGCATGCCAGCATAGTTATTCCCTATGAACGCTCGCCCACTTAAATCGCCAGCCAAATCGGTCACGGTCAGTGGCTGATCATATACGCCATTTAGGTTGTTATCTTGGAATGGCTCGGCATCACTCCATATTCCATTGCCATCGGCATCTACAAAAGGCTCACCCGCGTCATACTTTCCGTTTCCATTATCATCTGTAAAAGTTTCAGCCGAATCCCACTGACCGTTGCCATTAAGGTCGGAGAACGGCTCTCCGTCGCCTAAGATGTGGACGGAACCGCGAATATCAACATTTCCATTGATGCCCCTGCCTGACTGGCCAATTCCTGCAAATATAGCGTTGTCCCAGACGCCAACCGAACGGATTTTTACTCTAACGCGAATCGTTTCTGTAATCCCACGATATGTTGCACTGGAAGTTATCGTAGCATATGTATTCAGTCCAGCATCCGGAACTACGTTTATAACGCCTGTTGCACCACTAACAAGTTCCGACAGAATAGGCGTGCTGTTGTAGTTCACTTTTGCGACAATTGTACCACCGTTTGTCTGAGCCTCGCTGATTATCTTCTCTATCATGTAGTCTAAGCCAGCCTCAGCTAAATGGAAAGCCGTGGCACGCCGCTCATCGCGACCGGCACGAACAAGGTTTGTGGTAGTGAGAGCAATATATGAAATTCCAAGCATTGATACCAGCATCATTACTATGATACTGGTCATCAACGCACTCCCTTTGTTTGATTTAAAAACTGCAGAGATAAGGTGCATTACTTACCGACCCCTCGCCTATGAAAATTCATCCGTTTCGCAGCTTTACACTTTGCTGAAGAAGGTTCGGACTGACAGCTCCGCCTTCTTGATCTCTCCCCGTAATTGTAATTCGAACGAGTTTATTTGCTGTAACCGAAACAACCATACTTTCGACATTTCGTGCGAGGCGAGTCTTTGTGCTCCCCACCTGTTTCCAAAGATAGGTACCGCTTGATTCGCTACCGGTTGGACCTGAAATATAGTAGGTCGCTGTAACCCCACTGAGACCCTTTATATACTGGCCAGTGGCAGTACTGTAATATGGGAAGTTTACAACCAAATTGCCGTTTACCACCTGTGCACTACTGCCTTCTTGTATATCCAAAACAAGCCTGCGCATTGCCAGGCTGGCATACATGTTCGCTCCGGTCCCGCTTGAACCTTTCATCCAGAGGCTCAGCATGGTGTTTAACAAACTCAGTGTTGAAATTAGAGCTGCACTGAGCAACCCTGTTGCTATGAGCACCTCAAGCATTGTCATTCCGTTACGTTTGGAAGGAACAAACTTTCTCATTGTTATCCTCAGCTATGGTCAGATATTAGCGTAACCAAGTTCGTGCTACCTTGAACTTGGCGATACCCTCCCCACGTAATACTTACCTCAATCTTTTTTATATTTGGAGCATATTGGCTGACCGTGATGCGCTGAACACCATTAGGAAGCTCTGGTAAAGGAGTTTCAACGGTTGGGCTTACGAGAACTCCGCTGTAACCTGCAGACCGAAGCTCCTCTACCTTCTGATGTGCCAAGCTGACAGCATAAGAAAGATGTGCAGCTTTAATTCTAGAAACCTGCGAGGATGGAAACACCGCTGCAAGAATTAGGGCTGTCAGAGCTAGGACAAAAATAACGAGAAGCACCTCTACCAATGTGAAGCCGTCTTGCTTGCACAATCTCCGTTTCAACGCTCTTTTAATCACGGAATTACCTCCAATCAAGCGAATGTCTCCCGCCGATTGAACATGTTGGGTCTTCATTCACAGCGCCAATAGTATATGTCCCACCCGCTGGGCATTCGGGCTTACTTTTGAGATAGGTTGGATAAAGGTCATCGAAAGACGGCATGTCATCTGCTCTCTTATGGTTATCCATAGCCCAGCTTTCCTTTGCATATTTAATCTCTCTAAGCTGGCCCTGGCATGTTCGTGCGTATGATCTTTCTCGTGCACCTAACCACGATGGCACTGCAACTGCCAAGATAACACCTATAATCAAAACAACAATCATAATCTCAACAAGCGTAAAGCCCGTCCGCCCGCGGATTGTTTTAAAATTTGCGGTCATGATCTAACCCCCTTAATGGAAGGCAGAGGCGGTAGATTTAGTAGAATTAAGATTGCAAAGCCCCCGGAAACGGGTGACGCTGCCAAAAGTCCACCGTAACCGCGGGCGCCGGTTGATTTGGCGAGATTGAAGGGTAGGGGTCCATGCAAACCCCTACCCGACTTGTGATCCTTATGGCAAGACGTGCGGCGGAGTTGATGAAGCACCGATGCTGCATGTCGGGTCGGTGCCGATTGGATTGCATGAGTATGTGCCGCCTGACGGACACGTGGGCTCGTTACCCTTGATGTATTTGTCAGGACCCACCAAATCATTTGGCCATGCCGGCTCGTCGCCAGTCGTCTTCTTGTTGTCCATAGCCCACTGCTCTTTGGCAGCGTCAATCTGCTTTAGATTTGCAATGCAGCTCTTCGCCCGGGAGGTTTCCCTCGCCTTGATGAAGTTCGGAACTGCTATCGCAAGCAAAATTCCGATGATCAGGACTACGATCATAATCTCAATTAGTGTGAAGCCCTTCTCACCACGTTTCATCTTTCTGAGTGCCTTCATGTACTTTCGTACACCTCCTTGAAATTTTTAGTTCTCGCCAATCAGATACCGGCTGCGGCTCCTGACAAAAAGGAACGTCCCTTGCCGGAGGCCCGCAAATCTCCGCTTCTACAGGTTTATTCCATACATTTGCCACGCCTTTCACACAATTTGTTTGCGGCAAATGGTTGGAGATAACGCCTGCTATTCTGATTATCGGCAATATGGGGTGATTTTCTCTAGAAAAGTTAATAACTTTATGGCCAGAAGGCGTAAGTCTGAACATGAAGGGCAATGCCTATGATTGTCCACAGGCTACCCATCACGCATTCGCCGAGGATAACTCCGAGGAAAAGGGGAACGGCTTGGCGGTAAAGCCTCAAACCACCATAACGCAAGAGGATTAGCTTAATCGCCCATGCGATGAACATGCACATCCACAGCTGATTCATCGACCAACTACTAGATACTGCATAGCCGACAGGATGAAATGGGAACCAAGGCAACCGCATTCTTAAAGAGTTTAATATTATAGTTAAAAGAAGCCCAATTGTAATTGCCCAAGCAATATTTCCGCTTGGTGGCGGCGCACCTTTCAGCCATGCATCTAAGCGATTATATGGTTCGCCCCCGAAAATTAAGGGTACGTTTGGAGGACCCATCTTGGCACCTGCGCCAACCTTATAGTAAATATGCAATTCAGACCAAAACGCGGCAATAGCTCCAAACAAAGTGGCTAGTATAATAGCTCCAAAAAGCCTTCGGTAACTCATTGACGCACGCTCTGCCATCTTGAACCCCTCAAGCTGAATTGGCATTGGATGTGACCGGTAAGCACGGTTAAACCAAAACATCATCGAGAGAACAACGAGATTTGGAGTGCCAAGCTTGGAAGGCCCGATAATTGATGGCAGAATTGTATCTGGCCCAGCGGCGTGCAGGTCGTGAGCAGGTGGACCTAGTTCAGCCCGCATGCGGGTGATGGCAATAGACATCGCAAAATATATTAGGAAGAAAGCGACAATAAGCCACCACGACATCCCCATTGCTCGGACAAATATCATCAAAACAGCTAGTCCGATAAGTGCGCCGATGCTAGCTGTGCGGTACCTGAGCGGCTCTCCTTCATCATCCACTTCCTTTTTAAAAAAGAGACTCGACAGAACGCTGGCAACATGCTTTCTGCTAGCCCATATTGCGAATAAGCAAATGCCCATGTATGCGCCAAACGACTGTTCATTGATATAAGGAAATCTAGGAATCTGGTTCCACCCAAATGCCGCCGCCGCAACTATTTGCATTTTCCAAAAAAGGAAGAAAAACCACGACGAGAAAGAAAGGTCGAGGGGAAGCAGGGTTCCTAGACCAATGCCGAACGGGTAGAAATGCATAGGTGTCCAGCCTATGGCATTCCAAGGAGGGTTTACAATGTATTCTCCGAGGTTAATGCCCTTTATTCGCAACCCAGGAATTGATGGATATAACACGTGGAGGCCTTGGAGCATATCAATAGCGACTGCTACCGCCACCCCTGCCCAAAAAAGCTTGTTGCGAAAGAAGCTTGTTTTCTCGGTTGTAAGATCCATTGGGAGGTGCACAAGAGGATAAGTCAGCTTCTCACGCTCAGTCCATTGCTTTCGAAGCAGAACAGTAAGGCAAAGCATAACCCATATTAAAGCCATCAGGAAAAGCAACCACATCGTCACTGGAACTGCCCAAGCTAGAAGGGTCTTCTTTGTATATAGAGTGCTTGCTCCCTGATAGAATCCATTTAGCACTTCTTTATCGCTAACCGACAGCCACTTTGGTATTTTGTCGAGAAAAAGACTTGCCCAGCGGTTCTCTGGCGTGGCAAACCTGAATGGGTAACTCATGCCCGGAACAAGAACCTGGATCATGTCGTGGCTTGCCATAGCGGAAGCAAGGTTTATCATCACGTAGATTGTCAGTAGCTCTCCTTGCGAGAAAACCCAGCGGGGGATGAATCGTCTGAGGAGCATGTTCAAACCAACGAGCACCAGGAGAAGAAACACAGCGTTATAGAAAAGCGATATGGTTGTTGGGTGGCCTGCATAGCGGACGATTTCGGTGAGGAAAATCCAGTAATTATTAAAAGGAATGAGAATCAGCGCAATAATGACTGCCCTAAGGGTGACTCCTGAGAGATATTTCTCCGGCCGCCGCTTTTCCAACCTATGTTCTACCTCCCCGCCACCATCATTTCGGCGATCTTGAAGGTAGGGCTAGCTATATTTGATATGAATCGAATATCGTTAGCAACTTCTTCTATATTGAGCATCATTTCAAGCATGTTTCCAGCAATCGTTACCTCCTGAACAGGAAAGGCAAGCTCTCCATCAGATATCCATATTCCCGTTGCTCCTACGGAAAAGTCGCCCGTAACAATATTTGCTCCTCTGCCGATGGTATCGGTAACATAAAAGCCCTTTTTTATTCCACGAATAATCTCGTCTCTGGATTTCTCGCCTGGCTGGAGATAGAAATTGCTAGGAGATATATGTGGTGTTCCTGAGTAGCCTCGCCTGGTATTCCCGGTAGGCTGTTTCCCATATTTACGCGCGGTCCGCGTATCATAAAAATACATTTGAAGCACGCCATTTTCAATAACAATCTTGCGGGATGTGAGTATCCCTTCGCCATCGAAAGGCATTGAGCCCACGCCGCCAGGCATGAGTGGATCATCCACGACGCAAACTACCGGCGATGCAATTCGCTTTCCAAGCTTTTTCTTGAGGAAGGAAATGCCCTTGTGAACCGAATCCCCGTCTAGTGCAGAGAAAATAGGGCCCCAAAGGTCAGGGCCAACCATTCTATCGAATACAACCGGCACCTTTTGCGTCTCAACCTTTCGTGCGCCTAATTTTTCGACAGCTTTCTGAGCTGCTTCGCGTCCAACTTCCTCTGGCGAGGCCAGCTCGGCAAGAAACCGTCTGCTAGAGTATGCTCCTCCAATTTGTTTCTTGCCATCTTCCTCCGCAACCGGCGCTACCGATATCGAACAGTGTGTGCTGGAATAGGTGTATGCTATGCCGTTTGAATTTGCTAGGACTCTGTTGCCTGAATATGCTTCGAAGCCTGCTCCATAACTGCTTGTCACCCGTGGGTCGAACTCGAAGGATGCCTTTTCGGCTTCCCTTGCCATCCTGATCCGTTCATCAATTGGCAACGCTGCTAGAGCCGGGTCGAAGAGTTTTAAGTCGGGAACGGCCCCAGGACCGACATCAGGAAGGCCGTTGTATTTATCTTTATTTGCCGCCTTTGCAAGCTGGACGGTCGTCTTGATTAAATCGCTGACAACTGGCATATGGAGATCGGTTGTGCTTGCAAAAGCCATTCGCTTATCAACAAAGACACGAAGTCCGAGACCCTTCGAAGATGCCTGTGTTAGCTCTTCAATTTCGCCGAGTCTGACCTCTACTTCAAAGTCATCGCCAGTTTGAATATACACATCCACTTCGTGCGCACCAGCACGAATTGCTTGCTTGACGACATCTTGTGCGAATGAGACGTAATCCATAGCTAGAATCCTATCGAACGACGTGTCTTGCCTACTCCTCAGTCCCACCAACCGTGAGTTCGGAGATCTTTACGGTTGGCATGCCGACGCCAGTTGGAACGCCCTGGCCGTTTTTCCCGCAGGTTCCTATTCCTGGGTCGAGTGCAAGATCCGATCCTACCATCTCTAATTTATTTAGTATTTCGGGGCCATTGCCGATTAGAGTTGCGCCCCGGATAGGTCGAGTTATCTTGCCCTTCTCAATCATATAACCCTCAGTTATGGTAAAAACAAAATTGCCGCTCGTTGTATCAACCTGACCGCCGCTGAAGTTCTTTGCAAAAACGCCCCGTTCCACGGAGTTAATGATTTCCTCTGGGTCCGAGTCTCCCGCTTCCATTAGGAAGTTCGTCATTCGAGGCAATGGGATGTATTGGTAACTCTGCCTGCGTCCGTTGCCGGTCAGCGGGAGGCCCATGAGCCGTCCGTTGAGGTGGTCGGTCATATAGGCTTTTAAAACGCCCTTTTCTATAAGGACTGTCCTTTGGCCAGGCGTGCCTTCGTCGTCTATATTGATTGAGCCGCGGCGGTTCGGTATTGTCGCATCATCAACGAGGGTACAAAGAGGTGAGCTAACCTGCTCACCAAGACGGCCCGCATATGTCGATACTCCCTTTCTAACAAGATCGGCTTCGAGGCCGTGGCCTACTGCCTCATGTAGAAGTACTCCACCCCATCCCCTGTGAATAACCACTGGCATCATCCCAGCAGGTGCAGGACCAGCTTCGAGCTGGATTATAGCAACCCTTGCAGCCTCTTGAGCGATGTCCTCCGGCGATACCCCCTGGAAATACTCCATGCCAATTCGCCCACCGCCGCCGTACGAGCTGCTTCGCGTAACTTTGCCTTCACGAGCCAAACAAAATACGAAGAACCTTAGCATTGGCTGGTTATCCGAAACCCACAGCCCCTCCGAGTTTGCAACAACAATCTCGGTATCGACATTCGAATAGCTTACTTCCACCTGTTTGATTCGATGGTCATATGCGTAAGCAGCTTTGCTCGCACGCTTTAGGAGCGCTGTTTTCTCAGCTATAGGTTTCGAATCAGGGTCAATCTTGATGGTGTAATACTGTGGAGTTGGTTCGGGGGTAATACGGATGGGTTTCTCTGTTCCCGGCCCCTCAGCAATTTGTGCCGCAACTTTAGCAGCCTCAACAAGGCTGTGCATATCAAAAGTGTCCGAATAAGCAAACCCTGTTTTCTCGCCCGAAGTTACTCGGATTCCGACGCCCTGGTAGATTCTTATTTGAGCAGAGCGAATTTTTCTCTCTTCGAGGGGGATATCCATGCTTTTGGAACGCTGGATGTAAACATCGGCGAAATCTCCGCCTCGACTCAGGGCAGTCGAAAGCAGTCGCTCAATCGAATCCTTGGGAAGCAGACTTGAGATGTCAGTTTCGGGTGAGATATCGTATGGCGGTCCGCCTACTAATTCCATATCATGTACCTTAAGTGTGTGACTACGTTAATTTACATGCGAAATGGTATCAGAAATACCATGAGTACGTCAATAATCCAAGCTGGCCTTGTAAATTTTGATAGGAAGATGCTTTTACGGTCAGTACCTAGCAGGAAAACATCGTCTCACCCTGCCAGCGTCCACCAGGCTCAAGCGTAACAGGGTCGGCAATTCTGCCTGTCTCAACGCATACCATTCGAAGGTATTCATCATCCCCGAAGTCTGCCAGCCGACGTGACTTTTCGACCCAGGGATTCCACACCACAACGTCAGGCATATTGCTCTTCTCAATGGTTATTATGCGACCATTCCCGCCATCGCTGATTTGAAGTCTATCTGGTGCATTTATGTAAACGCGGTCCGTCTCCCCTCCAAAGCGTATTTCGGGGGCGAACTCGACGGCCTCAGCTAGGTCCTGAAGAGCATCCTTATAGGTAACCCCACGGAGGCCAGTAATAGCGGTTTTTTTGATATCTGCCACACTAAAATAAGTATGGAGCGCTGCCTGGAAATCAAAAGGTTCCTTACCAGTATTCACAACCTCAAGCGCAAGAGTTAATGTCCTCACATCAAGAAGTATTTTAAGCCTCAGAATAAAGTTGTGAGGCCATATAGCTAACGTCTCTGGTGTTTCGCTAAGCTGAAGCTCGACTACTATGACGTTATTGCCTAAAGTTTCGCGCCGAACCA
This sequence comes from Armatimonadota bacterium, assembly GCA_029907255.1. NCBI lineage: Bacteria > Bacillati > Armatimonadota > Armatimonadota bacterium. Next base: position 9,426 of record JARYMF010000008.1, on the reverse strand, counting down.
CCTCCCAGTCGCTTATGCGGGCAAATCCATGAGCCGGCAGTGTTCCGTGGCTTCCAAATTGGGGGAAGCATATTGGTATTCCGCCTCTGATTGGCTTTCCCATGGCAAAAAGTGATTCACGGCTAAGAAAGAAAAGCTCTCCTTTCCCTGGCACACTCCATCTGGTAACGTGTCCGCCGTGGAGATAAACCTCCGCACATGAGTTCGACTCATGAGAAAGGATTATTTTCGGTAAATTGTTATTTCCTGCCACAATGCTGATTGATTTATCCATTTCGAATTTGCAATTCAATGATTCAGCCATATATTCCCCCTAGTGCAAAAAAACTATTCCAATTGCTTCCGCAAGGCTTTGGCAAATGGAACCATTTCGCCCTGCGGGAAGCGAGAAACCAATTCTCTAATCGCTTCTTTCGCCCCATTTGCATCTTTGTAAGTGTTCCACAAACATAGGGCGCATCTGTATAGAGCCGTCTCAGCCTCAGGTTCGTTTGCCCAGGTGTCGGCAATCAACCTATAAATCTTAATAGCCCAGTCTGTATTTCCAAGGTCGTTGAGCAAACCTGCTAAGTGAAGAAGATGTACTGGCTTATATATGTTTGCATTCCCTCCAAACTCTAACAGGTAGTATGCCACAATTAGTGGGTCTTTATCTATCAGCGAAGGACCGGCTTGCGCCATTGCAGTATCTATTATGTCCCTGCGGCCTCGTTTGATAGCTGGTTTGATAGCAGCCCGAATCAGCTCTGGAACTCCAACTTCTTCTTGGAGCATAATTTCAAGGGCATATAGCGGCATGTTTTCAAGGTCACGCGTATCGGCTTCGACAGCCTTAGCTTCGGACAATTCTTCCGTGTCTCTCTTTGCGCGAAAAAGCCAGCATAAAAGTATGCCTGCTATTCCACCGCCAACATGCGCAAAGTTCGCAACAGCGCCGCTTATTCCTGCCACACCGTAAAACAACCCTTGAGCAAAATCAATAAGAATATACAATCCTATGACCCAAATTGCACTCACTTCCCATATGTCATACCAGGGACTCTCTCCCCATCCGCCACGCCAGCAACAGGAAAAAAAGCTAAAAACGCAAACTTTGCTCCAAGGGAAAAGATACAAATAGGCGCCAGCCACGCCTAGAATACACCCCGATGCTCCAATAGTTGGTCTCACAAAGCCATAAAAGAACAATCCAAGGATGCCTTGGAATATTTCACCTATAAAGCCTGTTGTAAAAAATAATAGTAGGTAACGCTTGATGCCAAGTCTTTCTTCAACAGACGGCCCAAAGAGCCAAAGGAAGAACATATTGCCAACAAGGTGTAATATATTCGCATGAAGAAACACCGATGCAATTGCATTGATTAATGGTGAAGTAAAAAGTGCAAATCCATAGGTCTCAAGGACATCGGAGCGTATTTCTTGAAAGTTCTTTGTTGTAAATGCATAGACAATGACATTCGCCCCAATGATTCCAAGGGTGATGAACGGAAATCTTCTGACAGGGTTCTTTACTCGATATGGTATGAACACGCCGCATTCCCTCTAATTGGACAAACCAAAGACCTGAAATTAGTTTTCAGCACTCGGCTTCTTCTTTATCCCAATTTCTTGCTCCTTTTACCGACTTATAAAGAGCAAAAATCTTGAGGGCAATATGTTTATACTCGCGGAGAACGCGCTCCTGGTTCGAGGCAACCCAGCGCACATCCTCGGCAAGTTGATTAAGAAGATCTGCATATTTCCGAACATCTTCTGGGTGGTTGTATAGGATGTGTTTAATTTCCTCCGCGGCACTCGAAGCCATCTTTGGATCAGGAGCATGAGGAATATTCATGCATGCGGATACAACATCGGTAATGAATTTCCGATATTCATCTTCACGCTTGCTCATTCGCGAGATCATATAGAGCGCATCATCCAACAATTGGTCAAATTTATGTGGGTCGCCGATTAGAGAGTCAGGATTATCACGCAAAATTCCCTTTATCTCATCCACACAGCCGCACACATCACGATGCTTAGTTGTCTGCCCTATTTGCGTGGCTTCAGGCGCGGATACTAGCTGCATCCCTCGGTATGTGTTCTCATAGCGAGCTTTGGGGAGCTCAATTACACCACCATCCTCGAAGACAAGCAAGGGAGCCTCACCATGTCCGCGGTTCTCAATATGCGCGGAGCCCTTCTGCACAGCCTCGATGACTTTAGAAAGATGTGGCTCGGGCGGCAGCCACTTCCGATTTACGTTAAGTATTTCTTCTGGCGCGATATTGTTTTCAGGCATTATACCTTCCCCCAATCTTCATTATTTAAAATTATTAGCCAATAAATAACGTTGCTCCTTTTACAGCACAATATTTCCGCAGAAAGAAATGATTGCCTCTCATCCTCGCTGAATTTACAAGGAAAGTTGCACTGCCATAAGCAATCAAGCTTTTCATCAAATGCTTTGGTTCTCCACGCCACTAACATTTGTAAATTATTTATTGCTTATCCCACTTCAAGCGCAGAAAATAAGCTAATGAAAACAATCTTGTCGGGCGGGGGAAGGGTAGAAGCGATAAAAAACAAATGGTGTTGCCAATTCCTGCTTTTGATATGAGGCAATGGTGCATTAGCAGGTATTACACCCCAATCACTTTGCGAGCTTTTTGCATGACCCGTCTTGCAAACGTCTGAGAAGGAACCTTATTGCGGCAAGCACTAAAAAATTGATAACTACCCATATTCTTAAGAGTACGCATGCGCATTTCTTCAGCGCTCGCTCTATCAATGCTGAGTTCAGCGAATGCCTCACAATAACCGCACTTATCGCAATCACCGGTGCAGTGGTTCGGGTCATTGTAAAACGGAGCTATAAATCCTTCGAGCTTGCTATTATCAACATATGGTTGATAAGTATTCTTTGCAATATAAGGCATAAACATGTTGATGAGCCCAAAGAGATCACCGGAGTAGCTACCTCTCATATATGCCTCAACCGTCCTAAGAGGGTCACCTTCCAAAACAGCCTGGCGTCCTTGAATTTTGAAACGCCTAACACCAACACTCTCGTAATATCCAAGGTCCTCCGGCCTTATCCAATTTAATCTAATTGGGTTTGTCCAGTCATCGGCTTTGTTTAAAAAACACCTTCGCTCGTAAAATTTCTGTTCATCCTGATTTACTATTGGAAAATGTGACTCATGGTTATAATGGAACATTTTGTAAGGGCAATTCTTTAAGCAAGCACTGTTTGCTATTATTTCCACGCCATCTCCCACAATTTGGCTGATTTGACGGATTCGCCGAAAGTCGCGGGTAATGTCCTCGTCAATCACTATCCTGTCTATCCCTTGTCTTTTCCAAAAAGCAGCCTTGTCTGGCGAATTTACCTGGCAGATGGTGGAGAGTTTGATTTCGAACGGATATCCAGAGTCTTGGACTAGCAATATTAGCTGGGGAAGCGTAACGGTAAGCCGGCGAACTCCAGCATCCCATAGGCTCCCTAGAAAATGATTAACACTTTCGAAACCTGATTTCGTGAACTCAATATTTCCAAGGCAAGAAGCATTAAAGGTATAGTTGAATTCAATCCCGCGGTCCGCTGAGTAGGAGATATAATGCGCTAAGCTTGTGAGGTTTGCATTTGGAAGTTTACATGAACCACGGCCCGAGCCTGTTAGGAGTCCACCGGTGATTTGGCCATAGGTTTCTTCTACTTTTGCATTCTCATAGCGCGAATTTAGCTCATGATATTTATCAATTGTGCTCTCTTGGAAATCTGCAGGTACGCTGAACAACCTCATTGCTTTGTGCTCTTTCCAGCAAGCTTGGTCTTATGTGACAATCAAATGTAAAGTTTTTATACCCTTGCGATTGGATATTTACACGCATTTGTAAGCAAAAAACGAATCTAGAAAGTAGTCAAAGGAGAACCTAATATTGCAAAAATTCGCATAAATCAAAAAAATCCGTGGGATGTTTGCAATCCCACGGAAAGAATTTTAAAAACCTTACAGAAATGCCACAGCACAGCTAATTCAAACGCAGCCCTATTTTGGGCCGCAGGGTCAGCGCAGGTAAGAATCAGCCATATCAGCCATCTGCGGCATCCCCAGACGCCGTGCTAATAATCATTAAGCTTCTGTATTAACTTACTGCTCCTCTATCATTTGGTCATAGAATGATACATAATCGTCGGGGTCGTTACCGGCACGCATTTTTATTGCCGCACGTGGGTGAATATTCAACTGTCCGGTAATCATGTAGGGTATTCGATAGCCCCATTCCATCGTGCCTTCCTTTTCAAGTGGAAGAAAGACTTCCTGAATACATTTCAGAACCGGCCTAAGTTGGAATTTTGGGTTTTTGAGGAATCCAATTAGTAATTCAAGAGGACAGTTACCTGCGCCGCGGCCCATTCCATTAATGGTGGCGTCCAGATAGTTTGCACCAACAATTAGCGCCTCGATTGTGTTCGCATAAGCAAGCATTTGGTTATTGTGTGCGTGGATGCCAACTTCGACACCCTTGCCCTCGACGGCCCTTAGATACTGGATAGTTAGGTCGCGAATTTGCTCCGAATAGTATGCACCAAAGCTGTCGACAATATAGATAGCACACGCACCCGAGTCTGCCATCAAGGTAAGAGCCTCTTCGAGTTCTCGTTCTTGGACCGTAGAGACCGCCATTAGGTTCAGGGTTGCACGATAGCCTTTGTCAACTGCATCTTTTACCATATCAAGCGCTGTGGGAAGTTGGTGGATATATGTGGCAACGCGAATGATATCTATTACGCTCTTATCCTTAGGCGGGATGTCATTATGGTAATCTGTCCGCTCAGCATCTGCCATTACGGCTAATAGAAGATTGGTAGGATTGTCGCCCACGATTCGGCGGACGTCGTCTTCATCACAGTATTTCCATTTACCAAATTGCGATGGGGCAAATATTTTCTTATCTGCCTTATAGCCAATCTCCATGACGTCAACGCCGGCTTCGACGCATGTGTTGTAAACTGCCTTAACGAAGTTATCGTCAAACTGGTGGTCATTGATTAAGCCGCCGTCGCGTATGGTGCAATCAATTACCTTAATTTCAGGCCGATAAGTGAGAAACGTGCCCTTTGCTAACTGGTCTTTTACGTGCACTATCATTTTAATTATTTCCTCCAAATCTAATCGCGGCAAGAATGCCGGTTCTGTTGAGAAATGGTGAGGTAATAATACCATCCAATGCTACCCAATTGTCAACTCTTATTAGCAAACCTTATGCAGTTTTTCGATTATTAATAAACAAGGGGCAGAGAACAATAGCCTCCGCCCCTTTGAGTCAGGAAATCGGCACTCGCGTGCCGTAACTAGCGGTCAGTCTAGCAATTAGTCACCGCTTATTTGTTGGAACCTAGCGCCATCAGCGACAACGATAAAACCAGTCGCACCCGTGCCATTGCCGAGCTTCAAGTAGCAGCTCGTTCCCGCAACGAAGTGCTTATTCCCGAGCAGCAGTCTCCACGCACCACCATTTGTCTGCTGATTCCAGGCGACAGTCTGCGAACCACCATCCCAGTAAAGGGTAAATGGCGCGTTGGTAGCTCTATTACTGCCCTGCGGATACCAAATATAAGTATCGTAGTTGCCGCTGTATGGAATGCTTGGAATCCACTTCGCTGTCTTGCCCTCGCTTACCGCGGTGCTCGCATAGGCATAGTCTGAACCATACTTATCGGTGGATGCGGTAGCTATCGTCCAGACTCCTGTGAACGTGCATGCAGGGTTGTCTACAATAACATTAGCATACCCAGGCGTCGTTGCCGATGCCCCACTACTCTGCGAGGACTCATTGCTAGCAGCGTCATATGCCGATATAGTGTAGGTATATGATGTGCTCGGTGAAAGTCCTCCGTCAGAGTAACTGGTGCTCGCTGTATAGCCTATGTAGCTACCATTCCTGTAGACCTTGTAGCCTGCTACTCCCACATTGTCTGTCGAAGCCGTCCAAGTGAGATTAATTCGCTGAGGACCGACAGCTGTTGCAGTTACACCGCTCGGAACACTAGGCGGAGTACCATCTAGGGTAGTACCAGTGGCTTGGGCGCTCTTTGCCGACTCGTTCCCCATAGCATCATAAGCCGACACCTCATATGTGTAGGTAGTTAGCTCACTAAGCCCTGTATCAGAGTAGGAAGTGCTAGCCGTCGTCGCCACCTGAACCCCATTGCGGTACACCTTGTATCCGCTAACTCCAACGTTATCTGTTGAAGCCGTCCAACTCACGTTGACCTGCGAAGCAGAGACCCCAACGGCTGACACATTGCTCGGCACGCTCGGCGGCGTCAGGTCGTCTGAAACTAGCAAGAATCGCACCGCGTCTGCCATGACGTTCAGCGACGCCTCGCCGGTGTTGTTGCTTAATTTGACGGACTGCCCTGTTCCTGCCAGGAACCTCTTGTTCGTAACAAGGGTGTTCCACATGCCGCCGTTAGTCTTCTGGTTAACTGCAACTGTTTGCGATCCGCCGTCCCAGTAGATAGTGTAAGGAGCAGCCGAAGACCTGTTGCTGCCCTGCGGCCACCAGGCATAAACCGTATAGTAACCGGAGATGTCAATGTCCGGCGTCCACGTGGCTGTTCGGCTCTCTACTGTGTCCGTCGTGCCATACCGGTAGTCTGACCCATACTTATCAGTGGCTGAAGTACCTGTAAACCAAGTGCCAACATATACAGCCACATTGTTGTCTAGGATTATGTCCGTGTAAGGCAATGTGGTTGCCGTTGCCTGGTTGCTTAGGCCCGACTCATTATTCGAACCATCGTATGCGCTTACCCTGTAAGTATAGGTTGTGTATGATTCGCAAGTCGTATCAGAGTAGCTAGTTGTGGTTGAAGTAGCAATCTGCGCACCATTGCGGTAAATCTTGTAACCTACTACGCCGACATTGTCCGTTGATGCCGTCCAGCTTAGGTTAATTTGCGTCTGAGAAACAGCGCTCGCCTGGAGATTCGTTGGCACACTCGGCGCAATAGTGTCAGGCGTGACTACCGTCGCAGGCGCGCTCTTAGCTGACTCGTTCGATGCTGCATCATACGCAGATACCTCATAGGTGTAACTAGTAGCCGGCACACACCCTGTGTCAGAGTAACTCGTGCCTGTACTAGTACCTACTTGTACACCGTTCCTGTATACCTTGTAACCTACTACACCGACATTATCCGTAGATGCCGTCCAGCTTAAGTTTACCTGGGTCCCCGAAACAGCTGTCGCACTCAAGTTCGTTGGCACACTAGGCGCAATCGTGTCAGGCGTGACTACTGTCGCAGGTGTGCTCTTAGCTGACTCATTCGACGCTGCATCATACGCAGATACCTCGTAGGTGTAACTAGTAGCTGGCACACACCCTGTGTCAGAGTAACTCGTGCCTGTACTAGTACCTACTTGTACGCCGTTCCTGTATACCTTGTAGCCAACTACACCTACGTTGTCCGTAGATGCCGTCCAGCTTAAGTCTACCTGGGTCCCTGAAACAGCTGTCGCACTCAAGTTCGTCGGTACACTAGGGGCAATCGTATCAGGCGTGACTACTGTCGCAGGCGTGCTCTTCGCTGACTCATTCGACGCTGCATCATACGCAGATACCTCATAGGTGTAGCTAGTAGCTGGCACACACCCCGTGTCAGAGTAACTCGTGCCTACACTAGTACCTACCTGTACGCCGTTCCTGTATACCTTGTAACCTACTACACCGACATTATCCGTAGATGCCGTCCAGCTCAAGTCTACCTGGGTCCCTGAAACAGCTGTCGCACTCAAGTTCGTCGGTACACTAGGCGCAATCGTGTCAACGCCAGGAGTAGTTACCACTGCAGGTGTGCTTTTAGCAGATTCATTGCTAGCAGCATCATATGCCGACACCTCGTAGGTGTAACTCTGGCCAGGACTGCAGGTAGTGTCCGAATATGAAGTGCTCGAACTAGTGCCAATTTGGCTACCATTTCTATAGATTTTATAGCCTGCTACACCAATGTTGTCTGTTGAAGCAGTCCAAGTCAAATCTACCTGGGTACCGGAAACTGCATTGGCACTCAGGTTGGTTGGCACGCTAGGTGCAGTCGTATCACCAGGTGTGGTTGCAGCAACTTGGCTACTTTGTGCTGACTCATTGCCAGCTGTGTCGTACGCACTTACACGGTAGGTATAAGTCGTGCCCGGTGAACAATCGGTGTCGGAATAACTAGTTGCGGCACTTGTCCCAACCTGCACGCCATTCCGGTAAATCTTATAACCGCCGATGGCGACGTTATCCGTCGAAGCATTCCACGTTAAGTTTATCTGTGTACAAGACACCGGATTCGCCGCAACGTTTGTCGGAACGCTTGGCGCAACAGTGTCTACCGAAAGCGTTACCCAACGGACGGCGTCCGCCATGACGACATAACCCGTCTGGCCTGTGCCGTTGCTTAGCCTTACGTAGCCACCAGTACCCATGGCAAATGTCTTGCTGGAGACTAAGGAGTTCCATTGTCCACCATTGCTCTGCTGGTTCATTTGAACAACCTGCGAGCCGCCACTCCAAGCAACTGTGTATGGTGCATTCGGCGCTCGGTTCGTTCCAGCGGGCCACCAGGCGTAAACATCATAGCTTCCACCAAAAGCAAAGTTTGGCCGCCAAGTCGCAGTCTTGCCCTCGCTCACAGCGCTGCTTGCAAAATAATAATCTGCACCATACTTGTCAGTAGCTGAAGTTCCCGTACTCCATACGCCCGAAAGCTCGCATGATGGGTTATCAATAACTATCTCGCTTGGCGGCGTGGTAGCAAAGGCCGGACTACTCTGCCCAGACGTGTTCCCAGCCGCATCATAAGCCGCTACCGTGTAGGTGTAGCTTGCGTTCGCTGAACAGGACGAATCTACATAGCTCGTCGAAGCCGAGGTTCCGATTTGCCCGCCGTTGCGATAAATCTTGTAACCCGTAACACCTATGTTGTCTGTCGAAGCATTCCACGCCAAATCTATCCGGCTAGGCGATTTGACTGTTGCTGACAGGTTTGTAGGCACCGAAGGCGCTTGGCTATCGCTAGCAACAACATTAATGGTCTGCGAGCATGTGGCCCCGAACCAAGTAACGCCGTCGCGGACCATACGCCAGTCGGTGACATATTGTCCCGGTGTTGTCGGAGCAGTCAGGTTGAATGTCCATGTGTATGTCTGATTAGGCCCAACCTCGCCAGATATAGTGTGCCGTGTCTGAGTCGTGAACGGGTCGGAATCGCCTACTGCACCCAGCCTGATGGCTTTCGCCTCAGTCCACAAAACACCCCTGTTACGGAAGGTAATGTGGACGGTTCGCACCTCGCCAGTATTCATCTGCGTGGGTATATCATGGCTTACTAGCTCGTCAGAGTAGAAATCCCAAGTTGGAGTCTGACCAAAATACGCACAAACACCCTTG